>JBEKAP010000067.1:0-10840 GCA_050015875.1 Candidatus Dormibacteria bacterium
TACCCGCCGCCGGAGTCGCCACCACCGCCGATGACGCCTCCCAGGCCTGTCGCCTTCGGGGTCTGGAGCAAGATGCCAAGGATCACGAGGATCGCCAGCACCACCTGTGCGCCGATGAGAACGTCCTGTAGCACGCAAACGCGCCTCCGAGATTGATCGGCCGCCAGTATACGGCTTGGTCCATGCGGCGACCCTGCCCTAAATCACACCGGTTAGGTATAGTTTCCGTCCATGGCACTGAGCGGCGTCTTCAGCTTCCCCAACCCCGTCAACGAGGTGTCGGCGCGGACGGTGGCCGGGGGAGCCGCGGTGGTCGCCTGGGTCACCGTGGGGACCAGGTGGCCCTGGCTCCTCCCCTTCCTCACCTATGGCTTTCTCGCCCGCCTGGCGAGCGGCCCCACCCTCAGCCCCTGGGGCCAGATCGTGACCCGGGTGATCGTGCCGCATCTCCCCTTCAGAGCCAAGCTCATCCCGGGACCGCCCAAGCGGTTTGCCCAGGGGATCGGTGCGGTCTTCACGGTGGCGGCGACCATCCTCTGGTTCGGCTTCGGGCTGGAGCTTCCCGCCCTCATCCTGGTCGCCTTCATCGGAGTGGCCGCGACCCTCGAGTCGGTCTTCGCCCTCTGCCTCGGCTGCCAGGTCTTCAACCTGCTGATGCGGGTGGGGATCATTCCCACCACCGTCTGCGAGGCCTGCGCAAACTTCACGCCGGCCCGCTCGCGCGGCTGAGCAGACGGCGTCCAGAACGTCCAGCTCGGCGTCAGCTCGGCTGTCCGAGGGCGTCAGCCGATGGCTCAGGCGCTGATCAGGCTGTGGCCGGTCATCTCCGATGGCTGGGGGAAGCCGAGCACCTGGAGCACGGTGGGGGCCACGTCACAGAGCCCGCCCCCTTCGCGGAGCGCGGCCGCCGAGGACCCGACCAGGACGACCGGCACCGGGTTGGTGGTGTGGGCGGTCAGGGGATCGTTGGTGACGGGGTCGATCTTGTGCTCGGCGTTGCCATGGTCGGCGGTGATCAGCACCGCCCCACCCGCCTCCAGGGCGGCGGTGACCACGCGCTGGAGGCAGCCGTCGACCGTCTCGCAGGCCTGCACGGTAGCCACGAAGTCGCCGGTGTGCCCGACCATGTCGGGGTTGGCGTAGTTGACGACGATGAGCGTCTCCTGGCCACCCTCGATGCGCTCGACGACCTCGTCGGTGACCGCCACCGCGCTCATCGCGGGCACGCTGTCGTAGGTGGCGGTCTTGGGCGACTGGATCAGCTTCCGGTCCTCGCCCTCGAAGGGACGCTCCTGGCCGCCATTGATGAAGTAGGTGACGTGGGCGTACTTCTCGGTCTCGGCGACGTGGAACTGGTGGCCACCGCTCCTGCTCACCACCTCGGCGAGGCAGTTGCGGACCTCCTCGGGCGGATACGCGATCCGCACCGGCAGCCCCTTCTCGTACTCGGTCATGGTCACGTAGGTCAGACCCCGGGGGACCCGGCTCCGCTGGAACTGCGAGAACTCCGGGTCGAGGAGGGCGTGGGTGAGCTGGCGCGCCCGGTCGGGCCGGAAGTTGAAGAAGATCACGGCGTCCCGATCGCCGATCCGCACCGGCGTCTCCCCCTCGGCGCAGATGCTGACCGGCGGCAGGAACTCGTCGGTGACCCCCGCCTCGTACTGGGAGCGGATGTAGGCCACGGGGTCGGCGGCACGCGCCTCGCCGGTGCCCGCGATGATCTCGTAGGCACGCTGGATCCGGTCCCAGCGCTTGTCGCGGTCCATGGCGTAGTAGCGGCCGGCGACCGAGGCCACCCGGCCCACGCCGACGCCCTGGAGATCGGCGACGAACTTCTCCATGAAGGCGGCGCCGCTGTCGGGCAGCTCGTCGCGGCCATCGGTGAAGGCGTGGACGTAGACCCGGTCGACGCCCCGGCGCCTGGCCAGCTCGCAGATGGCGATGGCGTGGTCCTGGTGGCTGTGGACGCCGCCCGGCGAGACGAGGCCGAGCAGGTGGAGGGCGGTGCCCCGGTTGCGAGCGGCATCGACCGCCTCGACCAGGGCCGGGTTCTCCAGGATGCTGCGGTCGGACACCGCGCGATTGATCCTGGTGAGCGGCTGGTAGACCACCCTGCCGGCACCGATGGTCAGGTGACCGACCTCGGAGTTGCCCTGCTGGCCGGGAGGAAGGCCCACCGCCTCACCGCTCGCCGCGACCAGGGTGTGGGGGGAGGTCTCCCACAGCCCGTCCCAGCACGGGGTCTTCGCGGCCGCGATGGCGTTGCCAAACCCGTCCTGGCTGTACCCCCAGCCGTCGATGACGATCAGGACGAGGGGACGCGGCCCGGGCGTCACCGCTGCTCCGCGGCGGCGGCGGCCGCCTCGGCAGCGCGAACGATGGCGGTGAAGGCGTCGACCTTGAGGCTGGCGCCACCGACCAGCGCGCCGTGGATGTGCGGCTGGCCGAAGAGCTCGGCGGCGTTGTCGGCGGTCACGCTCCCCCCGTAGAGGACGGGGACGCTGCTCGCCACCTCGCCGAGGAGCTGATCGAGGCGGGTCACGATGTGGACGCACACCTCCTCGGCCTGGGCCGGAGTGGCGGTGCGGCCGGTGCCGATCGCCCAGACCGGCTCATAGGCGAGCACCAGCTCGCCGTCCCTGAGGTCGTCCAGCTTCTCGAGGGCGCTGCGCAGCTGCCGGTCGATCACCGCCATGGTCGTGTCCTCGAGGCGCTCCGCCTCGGTCTCCCCGACCGCGAGGATGATCCGGAGCCCGTGGCGCCGGGCGGCGATTAGCTTGCGGGCGATCAGCTCGTCGCTCTCCCCGAGGACGTGGCGGCGCTCGGAGTGACCGAGGAGCACGTCGTCGCAGAGCCCGGCGAGCATCGCCGGGGAGATCTCGCCGGTGAAGGCACCCCGGTCCTCGCAGTAGCAGTTCTGGGCCCCGAGGCGGATCGAGCTCCCCTCGAGCACGTTCCGGACGCCGACCAGGTGGGTGAAGGGCGGGAGCACCTCCACCTCCACCCCGCTGCCGTCCAGCTCGGCCCTGAGCGCCCGGGCCAGCTCCAGGCCGTCGGCGACGGAGGTGTTCATCTTCCAGTTGCCGGCAACCAGCCGGGTCGGGCGTCGGGTGCTCACAGTGCGACCTTCTCCTGGAGTGCGGCGACCCCGGGCAGCTCCCTGCCCTCGAGGTACTCGAGGGTGGCGCCACCGCCGGTCGAGACGTGGCTGATCCTGTCGGCGACCCCGGCCTGGTCGAGGGCGGCGGCGAGGTCGCCCCCGCCCACCACGCTGGTGGCGGAGGAGGCACCGAGAGCCTCGGCGACGCGGCGGGTGCCACGCGCGAAGTCCTCGATCTCGTAGATGCCGAGGGGGCCGTTCCAGACCACGGTGCCGGCGGTCCGGCAGTCCTCGGCGATCAGCTCGCAGGTCTCCGGTCCCGCGTCCACCACCATCTGGTCGGTCGGGATCGCGGTCCAGGCGACGACGGTGGTCGGCGACCCGGCGACGGGCTCCGCGGTGACCACGACGTCGGTGGGGAGCTTGATCCTGCCCCTCCCCTCCCCCTGCGCGGCGAGGAGCTTGGAGGCGGTCTCGACCCACTCCTCCTCCACCAGGGACCTGCCCACCTCCTGGCCGAGCGCCCGGTAGAAGGTGCACGCCATCGCGCCACCGATCCAGAGGGTGTCGACCCTGGTGAGGAGGTTCTCGACCACCGCGATCTTGGTCGAGATCTTGGCGCCGCCGATGATCGCGACCAGCGGGCGGCGGGGGTTCTCCAGCACCCCACCCAGGGCCTCGAGCTCGCGCGCCATCAGGTATCCGGCCACCGCGGAGAGGTGGTGGGCGATGCCCTCCGTGGAGGCGTGGGCACGGTGGGCGGTGCCGAAGGCGTCATTGACATAGAGGTCGGCAAGGGCGGCGAGCTTCTCGACGAACGACTCGTCGTTGGCCTCCTCGCCCGGCTCGAATCGGATGTTCTCGAGCATCGCCACCTCGCCATCGGCGAGACGGTTGACGGCGGCCTCGACCTCGGGGCCGACCACGGCCGGGAGCTGCTCCACCGGCGTCCCCAGCAGCTCGCCGAGGCGAGCCGCCAGGGGCGCGGTGGTCAGAGCCGGGTTGACCTTCCCCTTGGGACGGCCGAGGTGAGTGGCGACGATGATCCGGGCTCCCCTCTCACGGAGCGCCTGGAGAGTGGGCAGCGCGGCCCGGATGCGCCGGTCGTCGACGATCCGGCCCTCCTTCATGGGGACGTTGAAGTCGACCCGCACCAGCACCCGCTTGCCCTGGACGTCGACGTCGTCGATGGTCGCCTTCATGCGCGATCCCCTGAACTGACCCGGAACGGTTGCGGCACGCGTCCGCGTGCTAGAGGGACTTCGAGATGTACTCGACCAGGTCGACGACGCGGCAGCTGTAGCCCCACTCGTTGTCGTACCAGGCGAGCACCTTGAAGAACTTGTCGCCCACGCCCATGGTCGACAGCGCGTCGAAGATGGAGGAGCGCGAGTCGTGCAGGTAGTCGGCGGAGACGAGCGGCTCGTCGCTCACCCCGAGGATGCCCTTGAGCGCGCCATCGGCGGCAGCGCGCATCGCGGCGTTGATGGCCTCGACCGTGGTGGCCTTGGAGAGCACGACGGTGAGGTCGACGAGCGAGACGTCGGGCACCGGCACGCGCAGCGCCATGCCGTGGAACTTGCCCTTCAGCTCGGGAAGGACCAGGGCGACCGCCTTGGCGGCACCGGTCGTGGTGGGGATGATCGCCTGGGACGCGGCGCGCGCCCGGCGGAGGTCCTTGTGCGGGCCGTCGAGGACGACCTGGTCGTTGGTGAACGCGTGCACCGTGGTCATCAGCCCCGACTCGATGCCGAAGGAGTCGTTGAGGACCTTGGCCACCGGGGCCAGGCAGTTGGTGGTGCAGGAGGCGTTGGAGAGGATGTGGTGCTTGGCCGGGTCGTACGACTTCTCGTTGACCCCGATGACGACGGTGAGGTCCTCGTTCTTGGCGGGCGCGGAGATGATGACCTTGCGCGCGCCGGCGGCGATGTGGGCCTTGGCCTTCTCGGCGTCGGTGAACAGGCCGGTCGACTCGACGACGATGTCGGCACCGAGGTCGCCCCACGGGAGTTTCCCGGGGTCGCGCTCGGCGAGCACCTTGATGGCCTTGCCGTCGACGGTCAGCACGTCGCCGTCCACCGACACGGTGCCCGGGTAGGGCCCGAGGATGGTGTCGTACTTGAGCAGATGAGCGAGCGTCGCCGGGGTCGTGATGTCGTTGACGGCGACGATCTCGAAGTCAGCTCCCTGCTGACGAGCGGCGCGCAGGATGTTGCGTCCGATGCGGCCGAAGCCGTTGATGCCGACCTTGACAGCCATGAACTCTCCTCAGGGTTTGGGCGCACTGGAGATCCGACCGGAGAGTAGCAAGCGGGCTGCTCACCGCGCCTTCGGACGCGATTCATGATGACGCGCGACAGCCCTGATCGCCAGGGCCGACAGTCCCAATGCCATGCCCCGGTGGCCATGGGCGCGGACGGGGAATTCAGCCTTCGTGGAGCACCTGGACAGCGATGATCGATCCCGATTCGGGCGGGGAATCAGCGTTCCTCGCCGGCCCCACCGATGGCGACCAGGCGATGCAGGCGACCGGCCATCGCCGGGCGGCTGCAGCCCGCGGTGGCGGCCAGCGCCTCCAGGCTGTCCCGGGGGTGGCGCCGGCGCAGCACCGCCGCCTCGCGGAGCGCCGGCGGCAGCCGGTCCCAGCGGCTCCGGTCCCGCTCCAGCCGGTCGATGGCCTCGAGCTGGGAGACGGCGGCGGCGACGGTGCGGTGGAGGTTGGCAGTCTCCGCATTGAGCCGACGGTTGACCCCGGAGCGGACCTCGCGGACCACCCGCCCCGACTCGAACTCCAGGCGACCCAGGTGGGCACCGATGGAGCTGAGCAGGGTCGCCACCCCCGGCGCCGAGCGCACCGCCACCACCGGCCGGCCCCGGCGCCGCGGGATGGTGGACGGGATGTCCAGCCGCTCGAGGTCGGCGGCCACCCGAGCGGCTGCCGCGTCCGATCCCACCAGCAGCTCGAGCTGGGGCGGCCCGTCGCCGCGGGCGAGGGAGCCGCAGGCGAGGAAGACGCCGCGGAGGCGGGAGCGGCAGCAGCAGAGATTGGCCGAGGGGACCGGCGGCACGGGGGACGCGCCCGGGGCGGTCGGGCCCGGGGCTCGGGCGGGGGCGGGAGTGGGCAGGCCCCGGGCAGGGGCGGGGGCCGGGGTGGGGACGCCCGAGGCCCGGACCGTGACCCGGTAGCGATGGCGGCGGGCCGTGGCGAGGCGCTCGACCGACGCCGGGATCGCATCGGCGTGGAGGACGGCCAGGGCCGCGCGGGCCGACACCAGGCGGGTGGTGACGGGCGACCCACCCTCGCCGGCGAGCGCCATCCCCTCGATCAGGGCGGCACGGCAGCAGGGGAGCGGCGGGATGTGCGGAGCCAGCTCGGCGACGATCCGCTCGGTGAAGGAGGCCCGGCGCAGGCCGGTCGGGTGATCCCGCAGGGGGTGGGCGGCGAGGGGCTGGGGCAGCCCCCCGGGCCCGGAGCGGTGAACCGTCACCCGCCGCGCCCGGTCAGCGCGGGTCGGGCTTGCCGACGTCGCGGTGGTGGACGGTCACATCGAGGTCTTCCGCCCGGAGCCGCCGGGCCAGCTCGCCGGCGACGACCACCGAGCGGTGCCGGCCGCCGGTGCAGCCCACGGCGACGGCCAGGTGGCGACGGCCCTTGGCCAAGTACTGGGTCGCCGCCCAGGAGAGGAGCTCGCACAGGCGGTCGCAGAGCTCGTCGGTGTGCGGATCGGCGAGGACGTAGTCGCGCACGCCGGCGTCCAGCCCGTCGAGAGGTCGCAGCTCCGGGTCCCAGAAGGGATTGCGGAGGAAGCGGACGTCGATCACCCAGTCAGCCTCCACCTGCGGCCCGAACTTGTACCCGAAGGAGGAGACCGCGACCCGGAGCGGCGCCTGCCCGCCCGCCGGCGCCACCAGCTGGACCATCCGCCGCCCCAGCTCCTCGGGGCTCAGCTCGCCGGTGTCGATGACCACGTCGGCGGCGGCCCGCAGGCCCTCGAGCAGCTCCCGCTCGCGCCGCACCGCCGCCGCCGGGCCGCCGGCATCGCCGCAGGGATGGGGGCGGGTGCTCTCGGCGAGGCGCCTGAGGAGCACCGGGTCGGCGCCGGTCAGGTAGGCGACCCGCACGCCTGGCGGAGGGATCAGCCCTGCGATCGCCTCACCCTGGCGGGCATCGACCACCGCCACGGCGGGACGCGTCCGGGCTGCGGCGGCCCACCCGGAGAGGAGGTCGATGCTCAGGTTGTCGACCACACCCACCCCCGCGGCCTCCAGGGCGCGGGCGGCGGTGGCCTTGCCGGCCCCGCTCATTCCGGTGAGCAGCCAGGCGTCCGGCGCGGTCGGGTCAGCAGTCATCTCGCCGCGATTGTAGGGGCCGGCGCCGGCCCGCTCCTCAAGTCACCCGCTATGGCAGCGGCGCCGGGGGGCCCGCATCGGGGCCCGAGCCCGAGCGCTCGGCCAGAAACTCCGCCAGGCGGTGCCGGGCGACGTACTCCGGTCTCGCCCCCGCGGGCGCCATGGACTGCAGCCACTCGATGGCGGTCTCGACGGTGGAGATGTCAAGGTCACCCATGGCGGTGAGCTCGCGCCGGCGGCCGCTCCGCGGCAGCATCACAGGGTAGGTCCAACCGCCGCCACGGTCCGGCACGTATTTGGTCGTGAAGGCCGCTATCTCGGACCACGGCCCCCGCCAGGCGCCGAAGAGGTTGACGACCTCCAGGCCCTCCGCCCCCACCGTCACCCGCCCGAACAGATAGCGCACGGCGAGCCCGAGGCTCAGCACGGCGAGCACCCCGAAGACGTCCAGGCCGGCGCCGCCGATCTCCAGGCCGACCCAGACGAACACGACGACCCAGAACACGAACAGCATCGATCCCCACGGCCAGCGCCGGGGTCTGACGAGCACGGTGCCGCCGGGCTGGACCCGGCTGCCGGGCGGGCGATTGAGTTTGTGAGGCTGCATGGTGCGGTCCCGTATTCTCTGGCATCCACCAGGGGGTGGACTGCAGCCGGCGCCCACACGAGCTCCCTGATCCCCTGCTGGCAGCGATGTCTTTCCCCCATCGCCTGGTCGCCCTCCGAAAGGAGCACGGCATCACCCGGCAGGCCCTCGCCGACATCGCCGGCCTCAACGTCATCCAGATCCGCCGCTGGGAGACCGGCGCCTCTCAGCCTTCCGTCGAAGCCCTCAAGAAGCTGGCCAAGGCGTTGCGCACCGCTCCGACCTCCTGCTCTTCGACCTCGACAGCGAGGACCCGACGACGCCCTCCGCCTTCAGTTCGAGGCCGTCCGCCGCCTCGACCCCGACGAGAAGCTCGCCCTCAAAGCCGTCATCGAGGGCGTCATCACCAAACACGAGGTCAAACGCTTGGCCAGCTCCGCCTGAGCAACGGACCGACAGGCCCCTCTCAGCAGTTACGAAGGTTCACGCTCTCGTTGTCGCTGCTCAACGAGCCCCAGCCACTCTGCCAGAGGAACGTACTGCGGTGGCAAGGTCCAGTTCTCCCAGTCGTTGCGAATCCATCCGCCACACTTCTGTGATAGCTCCCGCATCCGATCAATATCGTCTTGCGTGATCGAATCACGCCCCCAATCTCGCGGGCCACGCTCCAGTGCTTCCCACAGACTGTACTCCAGCTTATGGAACCATCCGGCTGCGAAACAGCGCTCGCTGACGTCACTCATTCTCTGAGCCAGGGCTTCAGTTGCGCGCGCTTGCTCGTCGTTCGCGAACGCACCTAGTTGCTCACCTTGCCACGTTGCTACGTGCATCTCGTCGTCACCCGTATGAGGTCGCACCATCTATGGCAGCCCCTCAACCGGATAGCCTACTCGCGCAAGCGCATTGAAGAAGCCGTGATCCGAGGTCATGACTGGTAACAACTCCTCCATCGCTGACGCTGCAACGCCCGCGTCGCCACCCATGTTCCCACCCTTCACACCGAGGGACTCAAGCGCTGAGATCAACGTGGGGTCGGCGGGAAGCCCGAATCGGGCTCCGTGGGAGGCCATCCAAGACGTGAGCGATCCTGGGCCCGCCTTTATGGTGGATTCGGCGAACGCCGTGGGCGAGACCACTGGCGTCCTGGCGCGTAGGGCGGCATCAACCTCCAGGCCCATGCCCTCCTGTGTTGCTGCGATCAAGACACTGGAGTCCATCGCAACCTCGGGGTTTGAGCTCGAGCGATTCGTTGCTTCGGTGGCCGCTTGCGCGAGGGTCATAGGACCAGCGATGGTCTGGACGGTGGTATGAGACGGCGCGCCTGTCGCTTGGCCAATGGCTAGGTTGCCACCCAACGCCACGACAAGGAGGGCAAGCGGACCGCACACCGAGGCCAGTGGGGCGCCCGTGGCAATCGCAATCTCGCACCGGGCGATGAACCCTTCGGTCGGCTGCTCCTCCGCCTCGGCCAGCGCGTCAGCCAGGATCTGGGTGTTGACTTCGCCGGCGATGCTCCCCACCAGCTCTGTGTACTCGGTCGCCGGCCCTCCGGTGGCCATGAAGTGCCCGGTCGGATCGGTGGCGGTCGCCGGGTCGTCTCCGGCGTAGCTGTAGAGGTCGTTGCCCTGGGTGCCCGGCGCGTTGGGCTGGACCGTGTCCGGCGAGAGGAAGCTGCCGGTCGCTGGGTCCAGGTACCGTGCCCGCAGGTACTGGAGCGCCGTCGGGTCCGTCTGCTGGCCCGCGAAGCCGAAGATGGAGCTGGCCCCGGTCTGTGCGGTCTGGTCGCCGTACGCGTCATACGCCGCTGTGCCGGCCACGCTCCCCGAGCCTGACGTTACGTCGGTCACCGAGCCCAGCGCGTCACTCGACCATCCAGGGTCGAGACGTAGCTGGTGCCGCCGGCTGAGACCACCTGGGGCAGGGACGCCTCCGTGTCCGTGAGGTACGACGTGGTGGCGGACCCCGTGGTCGCCGAGGCCCGCACCCCGTCGGCGTCGTACGTGTAGCTGGTGGTCGAGCCACCCTGGGTCGTGGAGGTCAGGTCACCCTGGGCGTTCCACGCGTAGCTGGTCGACCCCGCCTGGGTGACGTCCCCGCCCGCGTCGTACGCGTACGCGGTCGACCCCACCGCGGTCAGCTCCCCCGCCGCGTTGTACGTGTACGGCGTGGTCTGCCCGTTCTGGGTCTCGCTGGTCCGGTTGCCCGCCGCGTCGTACGTGAACGCCTGGGTCGCCCCGTTCGGGTAGCTCGCCCCGGTCAGGCGGTTGAGGGCGTCGTAGCTGTAGCTGGTCGTCCCCGCCAGGGAGGTGTCCCCGGTCTGGTTGCCCGCCGCGTCGTACGTGTACGCGTCCGACGCGATCGTCCCCGACGGCCCCGTCTGGGTGACTCCCGTCTGCTCCTGGTCGGGGTTGTACGTGGCCGTGCTGGTCACCCCACCCGGGTAGGCGATCGAGGTCCGGTCGCCGTCCTGGTCGTAGCCGATCTTCACGGTGTCGCCCAGCCAGTCGCTGAGCTGGGTCAGCTCCCCGGCCGCGTCGTACCCGTAGCTGACCGTCTCCGATCCCGGCAGGGTCATCGAGGACCGGTCGCCATCCTTGGTGTACGCATACCCGATGGTCCCCTCAGGGGAGGCCACCTGGGTCACCTCCGAGGCCGCGTCGTAGCTGGTGGTCGTGGTCCCCGTCCCGTCCGTCATCGTGGTCTGCCGGCCCGCCGCGTCATAGCCGAAGCTGGTCGTCCCCCCCGGGAAGCTCTGCCCGGTCACGAGGCCGTCGGCGTCGTACCCGGAGGTGATCGTCTGCCCC
>JBEKAP010000068.1:0-12866 GCA_050015875.1 Candidatus Dormibacteria bacterium
GGCCAAGCTGCTCCATCCCGGCCCTTCACTTCTGGTCACGGCCTGCTTCGTCGCCGCCGCGGCCGCCGCGCGGCACCGGGTCCCGGACCCGCTCACCGCGCTCCGCCTGGTCGGGATCATGCTGCCGCTCCAATTCGCCGTCGGCGCTCTCAACGACCTCTGCGACCGCGACCTGGACCGCCTGGTCAAGCCGCGGAAGCCGCTCGCGAGCGGTGCCGTGAGCCCCATCGTGGCCGGGGCCGCTGCCCTCGGCGGATTCGCCGTCGCCCTGGCTGTGGCGGCGACGTTCCCCCTCCCCACGCTGCCTCTCGCGGCGGGCTGTGCGGCTGCGGGTATCGGATACGACCTGGGGCTCAAGCGCGGTCCACTCTCCTGGCTGCCCTACTGGGTGGGATTCGCGTGCCTGCCGCTCACCGCCGGCGCGGCGGTCGGGGATCTGAGCCTGCGTGTGGCCACCGCGGCACCGCCGCTCGCCCTGGCGCTGGCGCTCAGCCTGCAGCTGGCCAACTCCCTGCCGGACATCGAGGGCGATGTGCGCGGCGGATCGTCGGGGCTGGCCGTCCGGCTCGGACCGGTGTGGGCGCGCCGCCTCAGCCTCGGCACGGCGGCTCTCGCCGGGGTCGCCGCCACCGTCGCCGCGCCAGCCCTTGGCCAGCCGGTGCCGGTCGTGATCCTGGGGGCGCTGCCGCTGGTCGGCGTGTCCGCGACGCTGGCGCTGTGCCCCTCTCCGCGGCCCTTCCCGCTGCTCGCCCCCGCCGTGGCCATCCTCACCGCGGTCTGGCTGCTCGCCCTCCCCTGAGGACCCGGCCCCCGAGCTCCGGGCCGGGGCGGAGCTCGGCCACATCTCGACCGCAGGGCATCCCGCGGCCCGGGTGACCGGGTGCTGTCGTCGACCCCGCGCCGTTTCCCATCCAACATCCGCGCAAGGGCGGCTGCTCACCGACCGCGCCCGGAGGCGGCATCGCATGCCGCGCGGCCTGACGAAGGCCGCTTCGCCTCATCACATGACGTCGAACGTCTCCGCCACCTCGATGCTCGCGCCGCCCTGCAGGACGGGGCACCCCTTGGCGAGCGCCACCGCGGCCTCCATGCTGTCGGCCTCCAGCAGGCTGTAGCCACTCGCGGGATTGGCACCGCCCCCGTGCGAGACGGACCCATCAGGCGCGATGGTGCTGGCCTGGCTGATCGGGTTGCCGAGGTCCTTCAGGGCACCGCCCGAACTCTGGAACCAGGCGCCCCAGGCGGCCATCACCCTGCCCTGGTCCTCCGGTGACTCGGGCATGCTCCCGCCGTGATAGACGAGCAAGAACTTCGCCATGGGTGCTCTCTCCTTACCGAACATGCTCCCGCCTGCTGAGGTCGGTCGTGGGGCTCTCATCATCCGCGACCCTTCCGCAGGTACCCGCTCATGGGAACGGTGGCAGGTCGCCTATCCCAGGTCAAGCGCCGCGACGACCGCGAGCCGCGGACGCACGGGCAGCCCGACTCCTCCCACCGTCCCTCACGCGGTGCTCACATCCACCCTTCAGAGTGAGCGCAACGGTGATCTCGCCCGTCTCCGGCCCGACCGGCCCACCCCCTACGATGCGCGCGATGGCCACGGTGCTCGTCGTCGACGACCAGCCCGACATCGTGCGGCTGGTGCGCGACTACCTGGAGCGTGGCGGCTTCCTGGTCCTCACCGCCGCTGACGGGGAGCAGGCCCTGCAGGTCGCCCGCCGCAGCCATCCCGACCTGGTCATCCTGGACCTCTCCCTCCCCGGGCTCGACGGCCTGGATGTCGCCCGCGCCCTCCGCCGCGACGGCGACGTGCCGATCATCATGCTGACCGCCCGCACCGAGGAGTCCGATCGGGTGGCCGGCCTGGAGCTGGGCGCCGACGACTACGTGACCAAGCCCTTCAGCGCTCGGGAGATGGTGGCCCGGGTGCGGGCCGTGCTGCGCCGCACGAGTGGCGCGCGGGCCGCAGAGGACGTGGTGCGGGTCGGTGACGTCCTCACCCTCGACGTTCCGCGGATGGAGACGGCGGTGGAGGGCCGGCAGGTGACGCTCACCCCGACGGAGTTCCATCTGCTGCTCCACATGGCCCGTCAGCCGGGCCGGGTCTTCACCCGGGCGCAGCTGCTCGACGCCGTGCACGGGGTCGCCATCCCCTCCTACGAACGCGCTATCGACGCCCACATCAAGAACATCCGGCGCAAGATCGAGCGCGACCCTCGGGCCCCACGCCTGCTCCAGACCGTGTTCGGCGTCGGCTACCGGGTGACCGAGGGGGAGCGGTGACGCCCCCCCCGGGTCGAGAGCGGGGCCACGGGCGCGGCCGCGGCGGAGGCGGCGACGGGAGGGCTCACCGTCCTCCCTGGTGGCCGGAGGACACGCCCTTTCCGGCGCCACATCCGGCCCCCCGGCCGGGCGAGGCGTCCCGGATGGCCCGGCGCGCCGGCTGCTGCGCGGGCTGCGGCCTGCTGGTGCTGGTGGCCGGGTTCTCGGCACTGGTGTGGCTCTCCCTGAACGCCTTCGGTCTGGTCAACTCCTCGGGGACCACCAAGGTGGTCACCGCCGCCGCCCTCGGGCTCTGCGTCATCGCGGCGATCGGGATCGGCATCACCCTGCGCCGGGTCGCCCCCCCGGTCGGTGACCTCATCCGCGCCGCCGGGCAGGTCGAGGACGGTGACTACTCGACCAGGGTCCCGATCCGCGGGCCCGGGGAGGTGCGCTCGCTCGCCCGCGCCTTCAACGCGATGAGCGCCCGCCTCGAGGCGGAGGAGACCCGGCGCCGGTCCGTGCTCGCCGACATCACCCACGAGCTGCGCACCCCGCTCACGGTGATCCGCAGCCAGGCCGAGGCCATCGCCGACGGGGTGAACCCCCCCGACGAGGAGCACTTCGCCCCGATCGTCGCCGCCACCCGCGCCCTCGAGTCGCTGGCGGACGACCTCCGCACCCTCTCCCTCTCGGAGGCAGGCGCGCTCCACCCCGACCGCGAGCCGGTGGACATCGACCTTCTCGTCAACGAGACCATCGAGGCCTTCCGCGCCGAGGCGGCGCTCCGCCGGGTGCTCGGCAACCTGATCGCCAACGCACTCGCCCACACCGCCCGCGGCGGGACGGTGCGCGTCGAGGCCGGCCCGACCCGGGGCGGGGTGCGGATCACGATCCGGGACGACGGCGAGGGCATACCCCCGGAGCTCCTGCCCCGCGTCTTCGAGCGGTTCGTCAAGGGCGGATCCTCGACCGGTTCCGGGCTGGGTCTCGCCATCGTCCGCGATCTCGTCGAGGCCCACGGAGGGACGGTCAGCGCCGAGAGCACGGTGGGCCTGGGCACGTCGATCCTGGTCACCCTGCCGGCCTGATCCCCGCCCCCCGGAGCGCGGCCAGGACCTCGCCCTCCCCCACCGAGCCGGGCACGAGCCGCTCCCGGGCCATCCGGTTGGCGATCCGCCGGACCAGCTCGTTGGCCGGTGCCGGCACCCCGTGGAGGCGGCCGAGCAGGACGATCTCGCCGTTCAGGTAGTCGGCCTCGATGCTGCCGGCGACGCGGGCCAGACTCTGCCAAGAGGATGACCCGATCCGGCTCCGGCCCTGGATCGGCCGGATCGCGATCCGGTCGCCACGACGGGCCGCGTCCTCGGCCGGCGACGCGAAGGCGATCCCGGCGCCGCGGAGCACCGCCTCGCCCTCGCGACGCACCACCGCCCCCAGCTCGCCCTCCTCAGCCTGGCGGCCGCACGCCGCCTCGACCGCGTTGCCGAGGTTGGAGAGCAGCTTCGCGTACTTCCAGCGCATCACATCCGGCACCGCTCGCGAGCTGAAGCCGGCAGCGCGCAGGGCAGCGGAGACCTCCTCGGCGATGCCGTCCACGCCGTCTGGGAACCGCCCCACGTCCATGACCCCGGGACAGGGGGACGACTCCGCCTCCACCACCCCCGGAGCGAGATGGGTCGCGGGGCAGATGACGAGCATGCCGAGCGTGCTCTCGAACCCGCGGAGCGCCGCCCGCTCGTTGGCGACCCCGTTCTGGGCGCAGACGACGGTGAGTGACGGCGGAGCGGCGGCGGTCAGATCGCTGAGAGCCACGGCGGTGTCCTGGGACTTGACCGCGAGCAGCACCACGTCGTCGTCGCGCCATCGGATCTCGGCGGCATTCCCGACCGCCGGCACATGCACGTTGAGCTCCGAGGTCGGCGTGCGAAGGGTCAATCCCCGCTCACTGATGGCGGCGAGGTGCTCGCCGCGGGCGATGAGGGCCACCTCCAGTCCGGCCCGCTCGAGGAGGGCCCCCATCGCCCCGCCGATCGCGCCCGCACCGAAAACGACATAGCGCCGGGTCACGGCGCGAGGATACCAATCGGAAGACCGCCTCGAGCCCGAGCCGCTGACGGCAGAATCCATCAACCGTGGCAGCCGCCCCATTCCGCCGCGTTTGGAGAGGTAGGCCTATGATGGGTCGATGGCGTACGCCACCATGAGTGACCCTGATCCCCGCGCAGTCCGCGACACCCTGTGCTGATGCGTGGGCGCGCGGCGGCCACGCCGTGAGCCGACGTCGATCACCGGCGTGAGCAGCCGCCGGGTGCCAGGCATCCGGATAGCCTTCGTCTCATCCTCCGTCCCGCGACGGTGCGGGATCGCGACGTTCACCGCCGACCTGGTCGCCGCCGTGCGCACCGCGGATCCGACCGCGGTCTGCCGCATCGCCGCCATCGACGAGCCCACGGTGCTGCGTCAGTACGCTTCCGAGGTTCGCTGGCGGATCCGGCAGGGTGACGCGGAGAGCTATCGCGCGGCCGCGCGCGCCATCAACGGCTCCAATGCCGACGTGGTCAACGTCCAGCACGAGTTCGGTCTCTACGGGCGCTGGTCCGAGCCGGTCTTCGCCAACGGACGCTGGAGCGACTCCATCTACGAAGACCACTTCCGCGGTTTCCTGGAGGAGCTGCGCAAGCCGGTGGTCACCACCATGCACACCGTCCTCCCCCGGCCCTCACCATCGATCCGCACGGCGGTGCGTGACATCTCCGAGCTGAGCGACGAGATCGTCGTGATGGCCTCGACAGCGGTCGGACTGCTGGCCGACGACTACGGGCTGGTCACGCCGCCGCGCGTCATCCCCCATGGCATGCCAGTCATCTCCCCGCATGGTCGCAAGGGCTTCAAGCGCCAGCTCGGGGTCGAGGGACGGACGATCATCTCCACCTTCGGTCTGGTCGATCCCCGCAAGGGGCTCCAGTACATGATCCAGGCGATGCCCGCGGTGGTGGCCCGCTATCCCGATGCCCTCTACCTCATCGCCGGCCAGACCCATCCCGACCTGCTCCGAGTGCAGGGCGAGGAATACCGGAACTCCCTGGTCGCAGAGATCCGCGCACTCGGGATGGACCACCACGTCGCCTTCATCGACAACTACATGAGCCAGCGCGACATCATCGACCTGCTCCTCGCCACCGACGTCTACGTCACGCCCTACCTGGACCCCAACCAGATCACGAGCGGCACGCTGTCGTATGCGCTGGGGGCCGGCAAGGCGGTGGTCTCGACGCGCTACATGCACGCAGCGGAGGCGCTCGGTGAGGGCCGGGGCGTGCTGGTCGAATCCCGCGACCCCAGCGGGCTCGGCCGCGCGGTCATCTCCATCCTCGGCGATCCGGTGGCCAAGGCTGCGCTCGAGAACGCCGCCTTCGCCTACGCCCGGGACGCGACCTGGCCGCAATCGGCGCGCAAATTCCTCGACATCATGGCCGCGCTGACTGGCTCCGGGGCGAAGTCCCGCAACGCCGTGCGCCGGCCCCGCGGCGGGAACGACATCGGTCGCCGATTGCTCGACAACCCCATCCTCAGCGCGGCGGACGTGCGTCCGTCCAGCCCGAGCCTGGAGGTCGTCTCGGTCTCCAACGCCGCCGCCGCCCAGGTCGACGGCGAGGTGGTCCTGCTGCTCCGGGTCGGCGAGCGGCCCCGGAGCGGCGTGCAACCGCCGGCGGATGCGCTCACCCTCGACCTGAGCGGGCCCGAGCCCAGGCTCCAGACGCTCCGCCCGGGCCTGACCGCCGACCAGGTCGTGGGCATGGCCTTCCTCGACACCGAGAGCGAGCCTCCCCGCGTGGTCGAGGTCTTCCTGCCCCGCGACCTTCCCGGCCTGGATCTCAGCGATTCCCGGACCATCCGCTATCGCAATCTCACCGGCGGGTTCACGGCCGCGGCAGACGACGTCAGTGACCTGCTGACCCAGATGTCGCACCTCCGAGTGGCACGCAGCCGGGACGGCATCCATTTCAACGTCGACCACCTGCCCTCGGTGATGCCGGCCAACCGCCTGGAGGAATACGGCTGCGAGGACCCGCGCGCGGCGCTGATCGACGGCATGTGGCACGTCACCTACGTGTCGGTGAGCCGCCTCGGCATCAGCACCAGCCGGCTCACCACCCGCGACTTCCGTTCCTTTGATCGGCACGGGGTGATGTTTCTCCCCGACCAGAAGGACGTGGTGCTCTTCCCCGGACGCGTCGGCGGCCGCTACGCCGCCCTCACGCGCCCGATGCCGCAGTCCTTTGGTCGGGTTCTCGGGATATGGATCGCCTTCTCCGACGACCTCATCCACTGGGGCGACCACGCCCCGCTGGCACTGCCACGGCAGGGGATGTGGGATGGACTCCGGACGGGCGCGGGCGCGACTCCGTTCCGGGTCTCCGAGGGCTGGCTGGAGATCTACCACGGGGTGGACCGGAGCACCCGCTACGCGCTCGGTGCCGTCCTCCTCGACGCCGACGACCCCAGCCGGGTGATCGCCCGCTCCCCCGAACCCATCCTCGTACCGAGCAGACCGTATGAGCTCCACGGTCTGTACGACGACGTCGTCTTCACCTGCGGCCACGTCAGCCTCGACCCCGAGGGCAGGGAGGTCCGCGTCTACTATGGCGCCGCCGACAGCCGCCTGGCCGCGGCTGACTTCACGGTCCGCGAGATCCTCGACCAGCTGCGGCCGTGCTGAGGCAGATCGCGCGGCTCGCCCGGCCCGTCCCCTTCGCCGGGCCGGCTGCGCTCGCCATCGCCGTCTACTCGGACGCCCTCAACCATCCGATCCGCGCCGAGCAGGCGGGCTACGAGGGCGTCGCCTGCGTGGACGACGCCGCCCGCGCGCTCGAGCTCTACTGCGACCTCTGGAGGTCGACCGGGGCCCCCTGGGTGCGGCGGTGGTGCGAGGGCCTACTCGACTTCGTCCTCGCCATGCAGGACGCGGACGGGCGCTGGCTCAATTTCATCCGTGACTGGGAGGGCGCTCCCAACCACGAGGCGCGAACGTCGGTCGCGGGCGGCGACTTCTGGCAGGCGCGTGCCTTGCTGGCCGTGGCCCGTGCCGGGCAGGTCTTCGACGACGACACCCGGATCCTCGACTCCCTGAGGCGCGGCCTGCCCCACGTCGTCGAGGCCACCGACGTCCCGGCGGACGTGAGGGCGCTCCACATCAGGACGGCCCTCACCCTGCTCGAGGACGGCGACGATCGAGGACTGCTGGAGGAGGTTGCCGTGTGGAGCGAGGAGGTGGCCGCCTGCCGCGATGGCGACCGGCTGATGAACTCGCCGGACGAGCACGGGGCGCCCCATCTGTGGGGGCACATCCAGGAGGGCGTGCTCGCCGACGCCGGGGTGCGCCTGGGCAGGCACGATCTGGTGGTCACCGCCTGCCGCAGTGCCGACCTGGTGTTCCGGACCGTCGTCATGTCCGGCTTCGACCTGGACCGGACCCAGCCGTACGACGTGGCCTCGGCCGTCTACGTGCTCACCCGGATCGCCGACGTCACCGGGACGCCCACCTATGCGGCGCTCGCCGGCATGGCACGTTCCTGGTTCGACCGCCGCAACACCGCCGGCCAGCCCGTCTACGATCGGCCCATCGGACGCGTCAGCGACGGTGTGGACCACGGGCGGGTGAGTGACAACTCGGGAGCCGAGGCGAACATCGTGGCCGCCCAGGCGCTCTTCGCGGAGACCACCCGGCTGGCCAAGCGGCTCTCCGCACGCGAGGCTCTCCCGGCACCTGCCGCCTGACCCGCCGCGGCCGGCCCGGGGCCGAGGCGATCGCAGCCAATAGGTCTTACGGCCCCACAACGACTGCCACTTGTCATGACTAATCGAGTACCCTATGGTGGATTTGTCCCGGGGACTTTCGTCCTGGGTCGTTCATGAAGGGGGTCCTCAGTCCATGTCCCAACGGATCACTCTGCCCTCGCTCCTCACGGGGCTCATCGCGGTCGCGGCACTCGCCGCCTGCGGCAGCAGCTCGACGCCCGGCTCGTCGTCCTCGGGCGCATCCACCGGCTCCAGCTCCTCCGCGGCCTCCTCGACCTCCAGCGGCTCGAGCGGCGGCTCGGGAGGGGGCTTCAGCACCACCTCCTGCCCGTCCGCGTCCGCCGTCGGCAGTGCCCTCGGAGCCACCGTGGCGGCACCGACCACGATCAACGAGGCCTCGAGCGGTGACCTGCCCTCCGGCGCGACCGGCGTCGGCTGCTCCTACATCTCCGGGACCTCGGTCGTCATCGTCGTGATGGCGAGCGGCGTCCCCTCCAGCTACTTCTCGACCGAGGAGCAGGAGCAGACCTCGGATCTGGGATCCAGCATCAGTTACACCCCGGTCTCGGGGCTGGGCGACCAGGCGGCCTCGTACAACTACTCGGCCGACGGCCTGACCGCCTCGGGTGTCCTCGCGCTGCAGGGCACCGACGTGGTGGGCGTCTTCACCGACGGGGTGAGCACCTCACTGAGCAGCGAGGAGAGCCTCGTCCGCAGCCTGCTCTGAGCTGAACCTTCGCCTTCATTGGGTGAGGCGCGCGCCGGCGGCCGGCGCGCGCCTCATCTCCTTTCGGCGCCCCTCGAGGGCAGCAGCGCCAGCACGATCAGCACGCCGGCCCCGGTGACCCCGACGGCCGCGCTGAGGGCCGCGCGGTTGCCGGTCATGAAGCTGCTCCGGGCGACCGCGGCCAGGTTCGCGCCGAGCGGCCCGCCCGCCTCGCGCGCGACGGCCAGTGCGCCACCGAGCGACCCGAGGATGGCGTGCGCCGCCGCCGCGGGCACCTGCCGGCCGGTGAGCAGCTGCCAGCTGGAGAGCACCGGCGTCATGGCGCTCTGGTAGCGGGTCGAGAGCACGCTGCCGATCACGGCCACGCCGAGCGCACCACCCACCTGGAGGGCGGTGCTGTTGGCCGCGGATCCGACCCCCGCGTCCTCCTGACCCAGAGCACCCAGGACCGAATCGGTGGCGGCGGGGATGAGCAGCCCCGCCCCCAGGCCGATCATCATGATCCCCGGAAGGGAGAGCAGGAAAGTGGCGGTGGGCGTCGCGATCACCGCGTTCTCGACCAGTCCGGCGACCAGCAGCAGCAGCCCGGCGGCGACGATCACCTTGCTGCCCACCAGCTGCACCAGCCGAGGCGATGCCAGGGCGCCGACGGCGAGCAGCCCGGCGATGGGCAGGATGCGCAGCCCGGCGCCGAGCGGCGAGTAGCCAAGGAAGAACTGGAGGAACTGGGTCTGGAGGAAGAGGCCGCCCAGCAGGGCGAACACGCCCATCCCGAGCGCCAGCATGGCGACGCTGAAGCGCCGTGAACGGAAGTACCGAAGCGGCAGCATGGGGTGGTCGACGTGCCTCTCCCAGCCCACGAACCCGGAGAAGAGCACGACACCTCCGGCGAGCGTGCCGATCACCTCCGGTGACGACCATCCGTGGGTCGGTCCCTCGATGATCGCCCAGAGGATGAGGCCGAGGCCGCCGATCGAGAGCAGCGCACCCGCCGGATCGGCGCGCCGGGGAGATGCGCTGCGCGACTCGGGGACGAGCAGCAGCGTCCCCACCACGCCGGCGGCGACCACCGGGACGTTGACCAGGAAGACGGAACCCCACCAGAAGTGCGCGAGCAGCAGCCCGCCGGCGACGGGGCCGATGGCGATCCCGAGCCCGATGGTTCCCGCCCACATGCCGACCGCGCGGGCCCGCTCGCGCGGGTCCCGGAAGATGTCGTTGACGATCGACAGGCCCGCCGGGATGGTCATCGCGGCGCCGGCCCCCATCAGCCCGCGCCAGGCGATGAGGGGGTCGACGCTCCCCGAGAAGGCGGCGCCGAGGGAGCCGCTCCCGAAGACGACCAGGCCGCAGAGGAAGAGCCGCCTGCGGCCGAAGCGGTCGGCCAGGCTGCCCGCCACCAGCAGCACGCCACCGAACACCATCGAGTACGCGTCCACGATCCACTGGAGCTGGTCGGTGGTGGCCTGCAGCTTCTCCACCAGGGTGGGCAGGGCCACGTTCAGGATGGTGTTGTCGAGGTTCACCATGAGCACGGCCACGCAGAGCACCGTGAGCGACGCCCACGGGCTGCGGAGGCCGGTCCGCCTCGGGACGGAGGCGACCGCGGACCCGGGGCCGGGGACGTGGGTGGGGGAGCCGGGCGCTGAATGACTGTTCAATTCAAGGCACGACTATATCAGCCAATGGTCGGCAGGGCAAGTCGCTATACGGTAGGATTGGGCCGTGGGCATGCGCTCCCCGACCGTGCAGGACTCCGATCTGAGCGCTCGGGCAAAGATCCGCGAGGCCGCGCTCCGGCTGTTCGGCAGCTCCGGCTTCGGGGTGTCGCTCCGGACCATCGCCATGGCCGCAGGGGTCTCCCCCGGCCTGGTCATCCACCACTTCGGCTCCAAGGACGGGCTGCGGTCGGCAGTGGACGAGTCGGTGCTGTCCGTCTTCCTCGAACGGTTCGACAGCCTTCCCAAGGACCTCCCCGCGGACGTTCTGTCGCGGGCGATGGCCAAGGTCTTCTCGGACGTCCTGGGGCCGAGCCCGGACATCCGGCAGTACTTGCGCCGCTGCCTCCTGGACGAGACCCCCGCGGGCACGACCATCTTCGACGAGATGGTGGCGGCGACCCAGCGCGGGCTCCTGCTGCTGGAGCGGGCCGGGGGCATCCGGGCCGACTCCGATCCCGAATGGCGCCCCTTCCAGGTCCTGGCGGTCGTGCTCGGTCCGCTGCTCCTGGAGCCGGTGATGCAGCGCCACATCGGCGAGCCCGCCTACGCTCCCGACGTGGTGCGCCGGCGCACCGCCGCCAATCTCGACGTCCTCTCGCGCGGCCTTTTCAGCGAAGCCGCGGATGCGCGCGCCGAGCCCACACCCTGACAGAGCCAGACGGGAGGGAATCACGTGCCACTGCACCATCACGAGCCGGGCGACGCGAACCTGGAGGTCAACCCCCTCTATGCGACCGGCGCAGCGCTGCGCGGCCTGCCCAAGCTGCGCATGCCCAGGGAGTCGATGGATCCGGAGGTCGCCTACCAGATCGTCCACGACGAGCTGATGCTGGACGGGAACGCGCGGCTCAACCTGGCGACCTTCGTCACCACCTGGATGGAGCCTCAGGCCGCACGCCTGATGGCGGAGGCGGCGGACAAGAACGTCATCGACAAGGACGAGTACCCGCAAACGGCGGAGATCGAGCGTCGCTGCGTCCACATCCTGGGGGACCTCTGGCACGCTCAACCCCATGAGAGGGCGGTCGGCTGCTCCACCACGGGGTCGAGCGAGGCGGCGATGCTCGCCGGGATGGCGCTCAAATGGCGCTGGCGGGAAGCCCGCCGGGCTGCGGGCGCCGCCTCCGACCGGCCCAACCTGGTGATGGGCATCAACGTGCAGGTCTGCTGGGAGAAGTTCTGCCGCTACTGGGACGTCGAGCCGCGCCTGGTCCCGATGGAGGGTGAGCGCTACACGCTCGGCGCCGCTGAAGCCGCGGCGCAGTGCGACGAGAACACGATCGGCGTCGCCGCGATCCTCGGCTCGACCTTCGACGGCAGCTACGAGCCGGTCGGCGAGATCGCCGCGGCACTCGACGCGCTCGAGCGCGACCGGGGCATCGACGTCCCGATCCATGTCGATGCCGCCTCCGGCGGATTCGTCGCGCCATTCATCCAGCCCGACCTGATCTGGGACTTCCGCATCCCACGCGTGCAGTCGATCAACGCGTCCGGGCACAAGTACGGGCTCGTCTACCCGGGCGTGGGCTGGGCGCTGTGGCGCGACCGCGACGCGCTGCCGGCCGACCTGATCTTCGACGTCAACTACCTCGGCGGTCACATGCCCACCTTCGCGCTGAACTTCTCGCGGCCCGGCAGCGAGGTGGTCACGCAGTACCTGATGTTCGCGAGCCTCGGGCACGACGGCTACCGGGCCGTGCAGCAGCGCTCGTCCGACGTCGCCCGCTACCTCGCCTCTGAGATCGCGACGATCGGCCCCTACGAGCTGATCAGCGACGCCGCCGACCTGCCCGTGTTCGCCTTCACGCTGAAGCCCGAGGTGACGAACTACACGGTGTTCGACGTCTCCGACCGCCTGCGTGAACGGGGTTGGCTCGTCCCCGCCTACAGCTTCCCGGCCAACCGCGAGGATCTCTCCGTGCTGCGGATCGTCGTGCGCGCCGGGATGAGCCACGAGATGGCCGACCTGCTGCTGCGCGACCTGCGCGCGCACACCGCCGCGCTCGAGGCGCTCAGCGCGCCGCTGCCGGCGTCACGGCCGCAGGTGGCGGCCTTCGCGCACTGACCGCCCCGCGCCAGGCCCCGGTCGCTGCTTCGCGCCGGCCGGGCGGTCACGTATGCTCCGCGCCTGGATTTCGCTACCCGGGAGCACCGATTTGTCGGTACAGCGTGCAGTTCGCGTCGTTCCGGCCGCGCTGGCGGTCGCGCTGGTGCTCGCGGCTTCGCTTGCGCTGCCCGGGTCCACCGGCGCCCAGGCGGCGTCCGGCCCGACCGCCGCCAACGGCCAGCCGGTGCAGATCGTCGCGCAGTACGTCTACACGCCCACATCGTTCGCCTGGGGCGACGGGACGATG
>JBEKAP010000069.1:0-9578 GCA_050015875.1 Candidatus Dormibacteria bacterium
CGCGCCCGAGCCTGCCTGCTCGGCCGCGACTTTGTCGTGCCCGAGGACATCAAGGCGGTCGCTGTCGCCGCCCTCGGTCACCGCCTCAGCCTGCGACCCGAGCTCTGGGTGCGCGGGGTGCGCGGCGACGACGTGATCCGGGCCTGCCTCGAGAGCGTGCCGGCGCCGCCCACGCAGACCGCGAGCGGCAGCCAGTCCCGGTAATGAGCTGGGCGCCCACCTCGCGCCTGCTGGCATATCCCTGGCTGGTGGCGTCGCTCCTGCTCGCCGCCCTCGCGACCGGGCGGCCCGAGCTGGCCGCGGCCGCCGCGCCCATCGCTGCGGTGCTTCTGGCCGGGCTGCTGCGCTCGCGGCGCCCCGGACTTCCGGCGGTGCGCGTCACCGCGTCCGCGTCCCGTGTCGTCGAGGGCGATGTGCTCGACCTGGGCCTGGACATCGACGTCCCCGCCGAGATCGAGGCGCTCGAGGTGGGGGTGCTCCTCTCGCCGGGGATCGAGGTGGTCGAGGCCGCCAATCCGGCCGTTCTCACCCGCGCCGGCGGCCCCCGGCAGTCACTCACCGTCCCCCTGCGGCCGGAGCGCTGGGGTTCGTACTCCGTGGGCACGGTGCACCTGCGTGGCTTCGACGACTTCCGGCTGCGCCGGTTCCAGGCACGGGTGCGTGCTGACGTGGTGGTCCGTGCCTATCCCGGGACCGAGAGGCTGCGCACGCTGATCCGTCCGCTCCACACCCACGTCTATGCCGGCAGCCGGGTTGCCGCCCAGAAGGGGGAGGGGATCGAGTTCGCCGACCTCCGGCCCTACGTCTCGGGGGATCGGGTTCGCAGTGTCAACTGGCGGGCGTCCGCACGCCGGTCCGAGCTCTGGGTCAATCAGCGACATCCAGAGCGCAACGTCGGCGTCGTCCTCCTGCTCGACACCTTCGTTCACGCCGGGCCGGTGGGGCACGGCACCCTGGAGCAGATGGTGCGGGGCGCGTCGTCGCTCGCCTCGGCCTGGCTCCGAGACCACGACCGCGTCGGTCTCATCGGCTTCGGCGGCACGCTGCGCTGGCTGGAGGTCGGCGACGGGCCTCGCCACGCGTACCGGCTGATCGACGCGTTCCTGGACACACAGGTCGTCCTCAGCTACGCGTGGAAGGGGGTGGACGTCATCCCCATCCGGCTCCTTCCTCCCCACGCCCTCATCGTCGGCATCACCCCGCTCCTCGACCGCCGGATGGTGACCGCCCTCTTCGACCTGCACGGGCGGGGCTGCGATGTCGCCGCCGTCGAGCTGCGCCCCGACGCCCACGTCGCCGTCCCGTCGTCGGAGGTGGAGGCACTCGCCCGGCGCATCTGGCGTCTCGAGCGCGAGGCGCAGCGGGCGCGCCTTCTCCAGGGGGGAATCGGGGTCGCGTCGTGGACCGAGGGCGAGCCCCTGGAACCGGTCCTCATGGAGGTGGAGGGGTGGCGACGCCGCGCCCGGCTCCGCATCCGCTGATCCCGGCTGTCGGCGCGGTCGTCGTGGCCGGGGTCCTGGTCGTGGTCGGCGTCCTGCACGTGGACGTCAACGGCGAGAACCCCCTGCTGGTGGCCGCCATCGGCGGTGTCGGCATCGCCGGCCTCCTGACCACCCTCTGGGCGGTGGCGGAGCGGCGTGCCGGGCGGGTGGGCTGGGCGGTGGCGGTGCTCGCCGCCGAATACGCCATCAGTGTCATCGCCGGGCGCGCCGCGCTCGATGCCGAGGCTCCTCTCGTCGGCGTCGGCCTCCTGCTCGTCGCCGAGCTGTCCCACACGGCATGCGAATGGCGGGGGCCGCATGCCGTGGACACCTCCGTCGAGCTGCGCCGCTGGGCCCGCCTGGCGGCCGCCGGGGTTGCGGGGGCGGTCGCCGGTGGCGGGGCGCTCGCGCTGGCCGGGTCGGTGCGCGGGTCGGTGCCCGGTCTTCTCGTCGGGGCCGCCGGCGTGGTGGGGCTGGTGGGCCTCGCCGCCTGGCTGCGGCGATCGACGTCGGACGAGACGCTGCCCGCCGCGTGACGCGGGGGCAGCGCGCCGGTCTCGCGCGCGGGGTACCGGCCGGCCCCGCGACCGAGGGGAGAGACGGGCAGGGCCGGCCGCTCAGGGTTGCTGGAGGACCTTCCCGGTGCGGGTGACCACCAGGTCGAGGGTCACCGCGCGCGAGGCGATGCCGAGGGGGAGCGGGGACACCCGAGCGCTCACCGTGTAGTGGAGGGTGCCACCGGCGTCGATGCGCTCGCTGCACGTGGTCGGGCCCACGGCGGCGAAGTCGCTCAGGTTGTCCAGGCCGCAGCCGCTGTAGAGCGGACTCGGGGGATCGAACAGATCCTCTGGAGCCGTGAGCCCGGGCGGGCCGGCGTTCCGCAGCGCGCTCGGCGGGAGCGGGAGGCGCGGGTTGCCCCAGACGAAGGCGTCGGTGCCGTTCCAGCAGACGTCGGCGCGGAAGCCGACCGTCGCCCCGAACTCGGTGCCGATCATCGTCCCGCCGGCGAACTCCTGGCATGTCGCGTTCGAGGGGCCGCCGCCGAGCGAGAGCGAGCCATGCGGAGCCGACTGCGGCGCGGCCCAGGCGACCGCTGCGAGCCAGGCCGCGATCAGCCCGGGGAGCACCAACCACGCCCGCCATGAGCGAAGCCCGCGTCCACCGTCCCCCTCGCCTCCGTCGCCGCCGGGGCGATCCTCCTCCCGCCAGGCGATCACCGACGTCGGCAGGATCAGCAGCAGCTCGCCTGTGGCCAGCACGATCCGCCCGGTGATGCCGGTGTCGACGTCCGTCTCCTTCAGGGACGAGGCCCCGGCCGTCACCGCCACGTAGGAGACGAAGAGGATGAGCAGGAGGAGCGCCATGGCCAGCCCGATCCAGCGGAAGCCGCGCCGGTAGGCGAGATCGCGGAGGGTGCGCTGCCGCTCGTCGAGCCCCGCCATCCGCCGAAAGGCCAGCCCCCCGGTGGTCTGGAGGAGGAGGATGTCGAGCCCGGCGAGGGCGACCACCACCAGGATGCCGAAGCCGTGCAGGGGCAGCGCCGACGCCAGCAGCGCGGTGGCGGCCCCCGCGGCGACGGTGAGGACGCGGCGCGTCCGCCGGGTCACGGCTGGACCTCCATGCGGCCGTTCCGGTCGAGCGTGACCGTGACCGTCACCCGGCGGCGGAGGAAGGGCAGCAGCGCCGGGGACAGCGTGGCCCGCGACGTGAAGGTGACGCTGCCTCCGGCGGTGGTGGAATCGCAGGCGACGCCGCTCGCCGTCACGAACGCCTGGTCACCCATCCCGCAGGAGGCGGGGATCGTCGTGCCCGCGGTGTTCCCTCCCCAGCAGGCTTGCCCGCTGTACTCGAGCGATGCCGAAACGCCCCATCCGACGCTCACCTGGGCGGAGTAGCTCCGACAGCTGGCCGGGTCGAACGGCTGACCGGGCGGTGGAGGGCCACTCGGTGACGACACGCTGGACGAGGTGGTGACGAGCGGGAGCACCACCACGCCCACCGATGCCAGCACCGGAAGGGCGAAGACCATCACCACCAGGGCGATGGCGACCCGGGCCTGGACGTTGGCGGCGCGGGGCCGCCGCGGGATGTCACTCTCGGCCGGAGGCGGTGCCGGCTCGATCACCGCCAGCACCATCCCTGGGAGGACGAAGAGCAGCTCCAGGAGGACGAAGAGGCCGCCGCTTCCGAGCACGTGCTCGGCCCACTGCCGGCTCGGCGTCGAGGCGACGTCGGCGATCAGGAGCGCTCCGACGACGGTCGCGAAGACCGGGTAGGCGAGGCGGTGGGCGCGGTTGCGGAGCGCCTCCTGGCGCTCGTCGACGGAGCCGTCCGGCGCGGACGCCATCCGCTCGGTGGCGTTGCCCAGGGCGATGTTGAGCAGGACCAGGAAGATCAGCAGCAGCAGGGGAACGGAGCCGACCTGGAGACCGGGGAGGGAGGTCGCGATGAGACCGACGCAGTCCGCGGTGATGGCGGCCACCACGGCACGGCGGACACCCCGCCGTTCCAGCCAGCTTCCCGGCTGGTGGCGAGCACCGGCCACCACTCCCCAGGTGACCACCACCAGGAGGAGGTAGCCGAGCGCCGGCAGGACGGTCGACACATCGTTTGCGCCGGCCACGCCGAGGGTCACGATCACCATCACGAGAAGGGCGACGGCCAGCGCCAGCAGCATCCCGGCGGGGCCCGGGCGTCTGACGACGAGCCGGCGGCGTGGGTCAGGGGCCGGGGTGGCGCTCATGGCCTGACCTCCGACACGGTCTCTTCCGTCTCCGGTCGCGGTCCCGGTCCCGGCGCCGGCGGGGGGGCCTCCCCGGGGCGCTGGCGTCCGTACAGCTCCTCGCTCATGGGCCGGAGCGGCCTGCGCGAGAAGATCGCCTCGATGGGCAGGCCGAACACCTCGCTGAGCCGGAGGGCGAGCTCGAGGCTCGGGTTGTAGTCGCCCCGCTCCAGGTAGCCGACCGTCTGGTGGTTGACCCCGACCAGGTCGGCCAGCGCCTGTCGTGAGAGGCCCCGCTCGGCTCGGAGCACGGGGATCCGGTTGTGCAGGCGAGGCGGTCCGCCACCCTCGGATGCGCTCTCGCGACCCTCCTTACCGACCATGCGACGTAGTGTTGTACTTATACAACATTCTGTCAAGTTTCAATGATGCGCGCCGCCCGCCCGCCTCCGGTCCGGCGGGGCGGTGACGGTCTGGTGAAGCCGCGCATCGGAGCACCACAACCGAGCCCCGGCGGTGGAGGACCCTTGACCTTTGACGCGTTTGCCCACAGCACCCCCATCGCTCGGCGGATAATCCGCCCAGCGAGCACGCGGTCCTCGCAGGGCGAGGCGTCACCGGGAGTGGGACCTGCGGATCCATCGAGACGCAGGCGTGTTTGGGGTCGGACCGCGGCATCGGGGTTGGGGATGACCCGATGCGGCCCCACGCCGCACGCGGCGCCCAACGCCCCACGCGCGGCCCCACGCCCCGCGCTGTGGCGGGGCTCAGACGGGGGGAGCGCCCGCCCTGAGCTGGAGCTCGTAGCTCATGTGGACGCGTCCGGGCGCGTGCTCCTCCGGCGTCCCGCCCTGGAAGCCCATCGCCTCGTACAGCCGCCGTGCCGCGACCATCTCGGGCAGGGTGCGGAGCGTGAGCCGGCACTTCCCCTCCGTGCGCGCCAGCGTCGCCGCCCCCTCCAGCAGGGCACGTCCGGCGCCGCGCCCCTGCGCTGCCGGAGCGACGCCGAGCATGCGCAGATGCGCCTCGCCGGGCGCCAGCTGCTGCGCCGGGTCGAGCTTGGTGTTCAGCTCCACGGTTATCGAGCCGAGGATCCGTTCGCCGTCGAGCGCAACCAGGACGGTGGCCCGCCCGATGCGCCCGGCCACGTCGGCGACCGCGTCGAGATACTCGACATCGCCCTCGCCGTACAGGGCGGCGAAGCCCGCCCGGGTCTGCCGGCCGGCCTCGGTGCACTCCTCGGGCCGGACGGGGCGCACGACGATCGCGTCCAGCACCCGGGCACGCGGCCTGGGTGTTCCTTGCCCCTCTCCGGCCGGTTGCCGGGCCCGCGATCCCATCACTTCTCGGGGATCATCTCGAGAGAGGCGGAGTTGATGCAGTAGCGCTTCCCGGTCGGGGCGGGCCCGTCGTCGAAGACGTGGCCCAGGTGTCCGCCACAGCTCCGGCAGATCACCTCGGTGCGGGTCATCCCGTGGCTCCTGTCGACGTGGAAGTCGACCGCCTCCAGGTCGGCCGGCTCTGTGAAGCTGGGCCAGCCCGACCCGGAGTCGAACTTGGTCTCGGAGCGGAAGAGCTGAGCCCCACAGCCCGCGCAGTGGTAGGTGCCGGTGTCGTGGTTGTGAACGTAGCTTCCCGTGAAGGCGCGCTCGGTGCCCTTCTCCCGGAGGATCGAGTACTGCTCGGGGGAGAGGCGGGCGCGCCACTCCGCTTCGGTCAGGTTGGTGGGGCGGGTGCTCTCGGCCATGGTCAGGTCCTCAGAACGTGGGCTCACCCCAAACAGTACCCCGGCGCGCCGCGGTTGACGCCTGGCAACTCTCCGCGGCGGCAACCATTGCAACGCAAATGTGACAGGGGCACTCGGCGGTGTCACTCCCTGCCGACGGCCCCCTTCCCACCGCTCCCGTGTGTCCACCATTGCCTGACGGCGCCTCCGTGTGCGGGTTTGCACGTGCCCGTGGCGCCGGGACCTCGTCCGGCATCTCAGGGGTTGATCAAGCAACCATGACCTGGAAGGCCACATCCCGGGGCAGCGGCAGCGGTTTGATCGGCAAGCTCGCTCAGGCCAACATCGACGAGGTGGCGCCCGTCGACGACGAGGTGGTCGTCGTCCGGGATGACGACCCGGCCTCGGCTCCGCTCCGTCAGAGGCTGACCGCGGGCACGCTCCTCCGAGTCAGGGAGGTCACCCGGGTCGAGGACCTGGCGGCGCTGACGGCGGCGGGCAGGACCCGGGCCGTCGTCCTCTGCAGGAGCGGGCTCTCGCTGCTGGCCCTCCACGATGCGGTCTCGGCCATCCGGCTGGCGAGTCCGGACACCGCCCTGATGGTCCTGGACGATCAGGCCGGCGAGGCCCGCCACGAGGTGGCCGCTCACGCCGGCGCCGACGGGACCATCAACCTCGCCCAGGACTGGAGGTCGGCCGGGGAAGCGGTGCTCGCCGCGGCAGACCAGCGGGCTCGGGCGCGCGCGGTCGGTGACACCATTCGCGCGTCGAGCGAGGCGGAGCTTCTCGGAGTGCTGGAGCCGGAGCGGCCGCTCTCCCTCCTCGTGCTCGCCATCAACAATCTCCAGACGCTGGCCGGCCGCTACGCCCACGGTGACGCGGATGCCCTGATGCTGGCGCTGGCGATCCGGCTCCGCCCGGTGCTCCGCCCGAGCGACATCATGGCGAGGACGGCGGACCGCAGCCTCGTCATCGCTCGCCGTGACGACGACGAGCTGGCCATCGCGGCCGTCGCCGACCGCCTTCTCCGCGCCTGCCGCGAACCCCTCGTCGTCACCGAGGAGAGCGTGCCCGTCACGATCGCCATCGGCATCGCCGCACGCGGCCGGCGGGCGGCCGACGCCGAGGTCACAGCCTCGGCCCTCCTCGAACAGGCCCGCGGTGCGCTCGCCCGCCTGAGCAATCGGGGCCGCGCCGCCTACGAGCTCGGTGACCCCGCGCTGCAGGCGCGTGTGACCGCGCAACGGCAGACCGAGATCGCCCTGCGCCATGCCGTCGACGACCACGAGTTCCGCGTCTTCTACCAGCCGGTGGTGGAGCTGCAGACCCGCGCTCTCACCTCCTTCGAAGCCCTGATGAGGTGGCAGCGGGCTCAGGTCGGGCTCTTCGACGCCGCCAGCTTCGTCGAGGCGGCTCAGCGCAGCGGGCTGATGACCAGGATCGGCCAGACCATCCTCCACGAGGCGGCCGCCGAGGCGGTCACCTGGGCCGCCGCCGGCGGGGCGGCACCCGCCCTCTCGGTCAACCTCTCGCCGCAGGAGTACTTCCTCCCCACCCTGGTCGCGAGCGTCGGGCACATCCTCTCCGAGGTGGGGCTGGCACCGGGCCGGCTCATCCTCGAGATCCCCCTCAAGCTGCTCGATCGCGACACACTCTCGGCCCGGAGCATCCTCCGCGACCTCGCCTCCCTCGGCGTCACCCTGGTCGCCGACGACTACGACGGGCAGATGACGGAGCAGCTGCGCTCGCTCCCGCTCCGCATGGTCAAGCTCCGGATGGGTCTGCTCGACGGCATCGAGACCGACGCCGAGCGGCGGGCTCGGGTGGCGGGGATCGCCGCCCAGGTGCGCGCCGCGGGCTGGCTGTGCGTCGGCAAGGGCGTCGAGACGGCGGCCCAGGCGGCCATCCTCCGCGATCTCGGGTGTCATGGTGGGCAGGGGTTCCTCTTCAGCGGGGCACGCCCGGCGGAGGAGCTCCCGATGTTCCGCAGCGCCGAGGGCCAGTGGGCCTGGTCGCCCCAGGCACGGCCCATCCCAGAAAGCTGACCCCGACGGCTCAGGACGTGGGCGTCGCGCCGTAGGCCGGGCTGGGGACCAGCGAGGAGCTCAACCCCAGGTCGGCACAGCCGGCCGGGGTGGCGACGATCACTCCGTACTTGTCCCCGGAGGCCAGCCCCATGCCATAGAGCGTGACGGTGGCCCCGGTCTGGACGACGTCGACGCCCGAGGCGGTGCCGACCGAGAGCGACCATGCCGACCCCGACCAGGTCCGGAGCGCTCCCTGCCAACGGCCATCGTTCCAGTAGGCGATCAGCTGGACGGTGCCGGCCCGGTTGATCGGGGGGGCGGCGGATGACGGCGAGGTGCCTGGGGATGTCGCCGCGCTCGGGAGCGCGGTCGATTCGAACGGGAGGATCGCCACGATGAGGCTGAACGTCGGCGTCGACGATTGGACTGAGCCGCTCATCTGGACGCTGATGAAGGGGCTCGAGTACCCGTCGGTGGGATCCGTGCCCAGACCGCTCGAGATGGAGACGAGAGCCAGGCCGGCGGGCACCTGTCCGGACGGGATCGAGGTGCACTCCGCCGCGGGGGCGAGGACGTCGGCCGGGGAGGCGGTGGGCAGATCCGAGGCCGGGAGGGTCGCCTGGGTCGGAGACCCGACCGGCGGCGCCGTGGGCCCGGGGCCGAGAAACTTCGAGGCGGCCGCGGCAATGCCCACCAGGATGAGAATCACGACCAGGGCGGCCACCCCCGCGACGATCGCGAGCCCGCGCCGGCTGCGCGATGGCACCGGCGGCTCGCCCGGGGTGGGTCCGCGCCGTCCCGTCGGGGTCGAGCCCTGCCGGGCCGGTGGCGCGGGAGGTCGATTGGGCACGGGCGGTGGGGTCCGGCGGGGGGGCAAACCCTTCCCGGGGAGCGATTTGGGCGTGGCGCGCTCCGCATCCCAGGGGCTGAGTGCGACCCGCCCGCCGGCTGCCAGGATGTCCGCCTCCGACATCGCGGCGCCGGACTCCAGCCGGGCTCCGGGCTGGAGATCGATCCGAGCGGCGGGCGAGACCAGCCACTCGACCGGGGCGATCGGCGCCCCGAACCTGATGATCGAGTCCTCGATCGCGGCGGCAATGTCGTTGGCGGCGGCCATCCTGAGGGTGCGGGCGATCCCGGGCCGCTCGGCGAAGTAGCCGAGACCCTCCGCGTACACCCGGTGGGCCTCGACGATGTCGGCCTCGGTGGCCGGCTGGGCGCCGGCCGCCTCTGCCGCTCGCAGCCGCCCGTAGTCCGGGCGCCAGCGGCCCAGGGCAGCATCCAGCTTGCTCAGTCCGCGCAGGAACTCGAGCAGGTGCCGGTGAGCCTCGGCCTGTTCCGGGCTCAAGGTGGGTTCGGAAGGATCCACGTCATCCCCTCAGTGGCATCCGAGGTAGCGATCATGGCAGTCCGGGAGGCCGTCTGGCATGAGCGGCGTCGCGGGGCAGCCCGAGCGCTCGCGCGCCTCGGAGACGGCGCCGTCTCCTTTCGGTGCGCTGTATCCCTCCTGTTACGCCACCGCAACAGGCGGTGACGATTCCCTCGATAACGTGACACACGCATGAGCTACGCGCCGGGTTCCGAGTTCGGAAACGCGGTTACCCTTGAGGGCGGACACCGTC
>JBEKAP010000070.1:0-9525 GCA_050015875.1 Candidatus Dormibacteria bacterium
TGGGGCGGCTACCAGGGCCCGGGCCCCAAGACCATCGTCCCGGCTCGCGCGGGGGCCAAGATCACCTGCCGGCTCGTACCCCGCCAGCAGCCGGCGGTCATCGCCGGCCGGGTGCGGGCGGCGATCGAGGCCGTGGCGCCGGAGGCTGTGCGCGTCACCGTCACCCTCGGGGGCGGCAGCCGCCCGGTGCTCACCCCTGTGGACCACCCCGGGGTGCTGGCCGCGACCCGCGCCATGGAGGAGGTGTTCGGCGCCGAGGTCTATTGCACCCGAGCCGGGGGCTCCATCCACCCCGTGGAGATGTTTGACCGGCTGCTCGGGCTGCCCTCGGTGCTGGTGGGTTTCGGCCTGCCCGACGACCGCATCCACGCGCCCAACGAGAAGTTCGACCTCGGCCAGCTCCGCTCCGGCATCCGGGTGCTCACCCGGCTCTGGGACGAGCTGGCGGCGAGCCTGCCGCGGAGGGCCCCGGGGGAATCCTGAGGCCGGTCGGCGGGGACGGACCGCCGGCCCGCGCTGGATCCGGTCACCGTGTAACGTGGTGGGTCAGTTTGTGGGCGGCCGGTAGTTCGGGTTGGGCTTGAACGCTCCGATGACCTCGCCGTCAGCGCCGATCTGCCAGGCACCCGTGATCGCGGACGCAGGGACGCGCCCATCGGGGTCATCCACCTGGGCCCCGTCAATCTCATAGACCCAGCCACCGCCCAGCCGGGCAGCCTCCGCACGCTGGGCGGCAAATCTCGCATCGCCGGGCGGCCTGCGTTCCTCCATCAGGGCAAGAATATGCGCCTCCGGACTGACCCACTGCCCCGTGTAAAGGTGTCTTGACAACACTCCCGGTGGCGCGTATCGTGCGCGCCCATTGGCGCGCCTCGTGCGCGGCCCCTGGATCGGCCTTGGTGGTGGTGGACACGATGAGCTGGCAGCCTCCCTCGGCACCGCCCTCGGGCGGCTACGCCCCAACCCCGGGTGGATATGCCCCACCCCCCGGCTACCCTCAGTACCCGAGTGGCCCCTATGGGCGTCCCGGTCCCGGGCCCGGCCTCGAGTACGCCTCTTTCTGGCGCCGCTTCGGCGGCTACCTGATCGACATCCTGGTGATCGCCGTGCCCTCGGTGATCGTGTTCTTCGTCCTCTACGGCTCGAGCATCTCCACCTACGCGAACCAGGTCACCTACGCGAGCCAGAACGGTCTTGCGAGCCCCGTGTACCAGCTCCCCTCCGGGGCGGCGGTCACCATCGCGCTCATCAGCTGCGTCCTCTCCGCCCTCTATTTCGGCGTGCTGGTGGCCGGCTGGGGCAGCACCGTCGGGCAGAGGGCGGTCGGGTTGCGCGTGGTCCGTCAGGAGGACACCACCCAGAGCCTCCCGGTGGGGCGGGCCCTCGCCCGGGCGGTCGTGTGGTGGGGAGCGGGCCTGCTCAGCTTCGTATCGGGAGTCGGCACCATCGTCGAGCTGGTGGTGTTCCTCTGCCTGCTCTGGGTGGCCTGGGACCCGCAGAAACAGGGGCTGCACGACAAGCTCGGCCGCGCCCTGGTGGTGAGGCCGGGGCTGCCCCCGGTGACCGCCTTCGGCCCGCCGGCCTACCCGTACCCCGCACCGGGATACCCGTCCGCCCCGCCGCAGTACCCACCCGCTCCGCCGCAGTACCCGCCCAGCCCGCCGCAGTACCCGCCGGCGCCGTCGCAGTACCCGCCGGCGCCGTCGCAGTAGACCCGCCGCGCTGCCCGCCCTCCCCGGTTTCCTCCGAGAGCCTCGGGGAGGGCGGTGCCGCCGCCGGGCGGGGTGGACCGCCCATCGTCTCCCCCGCCCGGTGACCTCCGCCCCTGACGGTGGGGAGGCCCGGGCGGCTATCCTCGGGCCATGACCTTCATCGAATCGATCTCCGCCCAAGAGGTTCTCGACTCGCGGGGCAACCCGACCGTCGAGGTTCACGTCGAGCTGGCCAGCGGCTTCGAGGGCCAGGCCATCGTCCCGAGCGGTGCCAGCACCGGCATCCACGAGGCCGTCGAGCTGCGCGACGGAGACGCCTCGCGGTATGGGGGCAAGGGTGTCCTCCAGGCCGTCAACAACGTGGTCGACGTGATCGCCCCCGAGGTGATCGGCATGGACGCCCTCGACCAGGGCGCGCTCGATGCTCGCCTGATCGAGCTGGACGGCACCGAGAACAAGGGCCGGCTGGGCGCCAACGCCATCCTCGGCGTGAGCCTGGCCAGCGCGCGCGCCGCCGCCGAGTCCACCGGCCTTCCCCTCTACCGGTACCTGGGCGGCGTCGGAGCCGTCACCCTCCCCGTGCCCCAGTTCAACTGCCTGAATGGCGGCGCCCACGCCCAGACGTCGGTGGACTTCCAGGAATTCATGTTCATCCCGCTCGGGCTGCCCAGCTTCGCGGAGGCCCTCCGGGCCGGGAGCGAGTGCTTCCACGCGCTGCGCGCCGTCCTCAAGGCCAAGGGGCACAGCACCGGGCAGGGTGACGAGGGTGGCTTCGCACCCTCCCTGAAGCACAACGAGGAGGCCGTCGAAGTGCTCGTCGAGGCCATCCTCAAGGCCGGCTATGTGCCCGGCAAGGACGTGGGGATCGGGCTCGACCCCGCCGTCTCCGGCCTCTACCACGACGGCCACTACGTCCTGAAAGGCGAGGGGCGCACCCTGGGGCCCGTCGAGATGGTCGAGCTGTGGACCACCTGGCTGGACCGCTACCCGATCGTCTCCCTCGAGGACGGCATGGCCGAGGAGGACTGGGACGGCTGGAAGCTGCTGACCGAGAAGCTCGGTGACCGAGTCCAGCTGGTCGGCGACGACAACTTCGTGACCAACGCCAAGCTGCTCCAGAAGGGGATCGACCTGGGAGCTGCCAACTCGGTCCTCATCAAGCTCAATCAGATCGGGACGCTCACCGAGACCCTCCAGACCATCGCCCTCGGGCGTGCCCACGGCTACAACCCGGTGGTCAGCCACCGGAGCGGCGAGACCGAGGACACCTTCATCGCCGACTTCGTGGTCGCGGTCAACGGCGGCCAGATCAAGACCGGGGCACCGTCCCGGTCGGAACGGGTCGCCAAGTACAACCGCCTGCTCCGCATCGAGCGCGAGCTGGGTGGTTCCGCGGTGTACGCCGGCAGGAACGCCCTTCCACGGGCCCCCAAGGCGGGCTGATGCCGAGCCCGGCGAGCGGCCGGGGCGGACGGCGGTAACGCGGTGAGGCGCCCGCCGAGCCCGCTCACGGTCGCCGCCCGGGCCGGGACACCGAATCCGATGCCGGGTGGCGTCCCTCTGGTCGAGCCGCCGTCGCTCGCCTCGGTCCATGCGTTTGTCGACCTCGACGATCTCGACTCGGCAATGGCCGCCGGCCACGGGGGCTACCGCCGCTTCGGCAACCCGAGCGTGCGCCGGCTCGAGGAGGCACTCTCCGCCCTGGAGGGGTACGGGCTCCACGATCCGCCTGCCTGCCGGGTGACGTCGAGCGGCCAGGCCGCCCTCCTCCTCGCGATCAGCACCCTGGTGGGACCCGGCCGCCGCCGCGTGGTCCTGCTCCGTCCCTGCTACGGGGGCAGCGAAAGCCTGCTCACCGGTCCCCTGGCGGCGCTCGGCGTCGAGCCGGTGATCGTGGATCTACCGCCGCCGGGAGCGGTGGGCCGGCAGCTCGAACAGGTCCGGAAGGTGCTCACGCCAGAGGTCGCCTGCGTGGTGGCCGAGGCCATCGGCAACCCGCTCATGGGCGTGCTCGACCTCCCCGGCCTGGTCGAGCTCTGCCGGTCGGCCGGCGCCGCCACCGTCATCGACAACACCTTCGCCACGCCCTTCCTGCTCCGGCCGCTGGAGCTCGGCGCGGACCTGGTCGTGGAGAGCCTGAGCAAGCAGCTCTCCGGGCACGCCGACGTGCTGGGGGGAGCGGTGGCAATGCGGGCCGGCCACCCGGCGGCGGAGCTCCTGGCCGCCCACTCACGGTTCCTGGGCGCGGTCATGGCACCGTTCGACGCATTTCTCAGCCTGCGCGGGCTGCGGACCGCCGGGCTCCGGGTGCAGCGGGCCGCGGCCGGCGCCGCGGCGCTCGCCGAGCTGGCGACCGGGCACCCCGCGGTGGCCGCCGTCCACTACCCGGGATCGCGGAGCCCGGAGGAGGAGGCACTGGCGGCACCGCTGCTGCCGTGGGGGCGGGGGTCGATGCTGGCGCTGGACCTGGGAGGGCGAAAGCGTGCCGATCTGCTGCTCCGGTCCCTTCCCGAGATCAGGCTGGCCCCGTCGCTCGGCGATGTGGCCACCACCGTGAGCCATCCCGGAGTCAGTTCGCACCGGGGGCTGAGCCCGGCTCAGCGCCGGTCCTTGGGCATCGGCGAGGGCCTGCTCCGCTTCTCCGTCGGCATCGAGGAGATCGCGGATCTCACCGGCGAGCTGCGGGCGGCGCTGGACATCGTGGCGGCTACCATGGGGCCGGCAAGCAAGTGAGGAGCACCCCCAGATGACCATCATCCGGCTCGTCAACGGCTCCGACGCCGCGGTGCGGCTCTCGGTCGAGGAGACCCTGGCAGCGCTCCAGGCCAAGCCCGGCGCGGCGGGTTTTGTCGAGCTGCCGGGTGACGACGGCCCCATCCACCTCCGCCCGAGCGGGGTCATCGCCCTCTTCTCGGACGCGCATAAGGGCAGCGCCGGATTCCGGATGGGACCCTCCCAAGCCGCCGGCTGAAGCGTCGGGCTCGCCCGGCGGGCGGCGCCACCCTGGTGGCCGGTCGCCGGTGCTCAGTGATAATGGCCGGGATGCCCGCTTCCGACCCTCAGTTCTCGATCGTGCCGCCGCGCCTCGGCAAGGGCGTGCTGGAGCTGATCGGCAACACGCCCCTGCTGCGCATCCGGCTCTTCGAGGATGAGCTTCCGGACCTCCAGGTCTTCGCCAAGGCCGAGTATCGGAATCCCGGGGGCTCCGTGAAGGATCGGCCGGCGCTCCGGATGATCACCGAGGCGGAGCACCGGGGCGCGCTCACCCCGGACCGGGTGATCCTCGACGCAACCAGCGGAAACACCGGGGTCGCCTACGCCATGATCGGCGCCGCCAAGGGCCACCGGGTGCATCTGGTGATGCCCCGCAACGTGAGCGCGGAGCGCCGGGCCCTGGTGCACGCCTACGGGGCGGAGGTCACCTTCAGCGATCCCATGGAGGGGAGCGACGGCGCCATCCGGCTCTGTCGTGAGGTCCTGGCCGCCGATCCCGACCGCTACTACATGCCCGACCAGTACAACAACCCGGAGAACTGGCGTGCCCATTACCACGGCACCGGCGCCGAGATCTGGGAGCAGACCCGTGGTTCGGTCACCCATTTCGTGGCCGCGATGGGGACGGGGGGGACATTCGTGGGAACGGGGCGGCGGCTTCGTGAGCTGAATCCTCGAATTCGCCTCTACAGCGTGCAACCCGAGGGCCCGTGGCACGGCCTGGAGGGGCTCAAGCACATGGCGAGTGCGATCGTTCCGGGCATCTATGACCCGAACCTGGCAGATCAGGACCTCGGCGCTCCCACCGAGGAGGCCTACGATCTGGCCCGCCGTCTGGCTGCCACCGAGGGCATCCTGGTGGGGCACTCGAGCGGCGCCAACCTCTGGGGCGTCCGCGAGGTGGGGCGTGAGATCGGCCGGGGAGTGATCGTGACCGTCTTCTGTGACGGGGGTGACCGGTACCTGAGCACCGGTCTCTATGGGCTGACCCCGCCGTGAGCGTCCGCGCGGTGCGCCTCTCCGCCCTCGCCCACGCCAGCATCCGGCGCCTGGCCGAGGCCGCCTACCCGCACGAGGGGTGCGGAGTGCTGGTCGGCAACTACCAGGGGGAGGCCGTCGTGGTCGAGGAGGCCACCTCTGCGCGCAACCTCTGGAGCGATAGGCTGGCCGATCGCTACGACATGGACCCGGCCGACATCCAGGCGGCCGACCGCGCCGCCCGGGCCCGCGGGATGGACGTGGTGGGCTTCTGGCACAGCCATCCCGACCACCCCGCCCGGCCCTCCCAGTTCGACTCCGACCGCTCATGGCCGGACTGCGCGTACCTGATCGTCAACACGGTCGACGGTGGGAGCGGCGACCTCAATGCCTTCGGCCGCGAGGACGAGGCGGCCGGGCTGCAATCGATCGCGCTGCAGCTGGAGGTGGCGCTACCGTGAGCCCGCCCGCGGGGTCGGTCCGCAACCGGCGCAGCCGCCGGTACCACGACGACTCCGCGCTGGGCCCGGTGAGCGGCATCGTCACCATCGTCGGAAGGCCCAACGTCGGGAAGTCGACCCTCTTCAACCGGCTCACCGGGCAGCGACACGCGATCGTCGACGAGACCGCCGGGCTCACCCGGGACCGCCTCTACGGGGTGGCCGAGTGGCGTGGGCGCCGATTCACCCTGGTGGACACGGCCGGCCTCGACCCCGCGCTCATCTCCGATGACCCGGGCATCGCCGAGCTGACCCGGGGCACCCAGCAGCAGGCGAGGATGGCGATCCAGGAGGCCGACCTCTGCATCCTGATGGTCGACGTGCGCGCCGGCGTGACCGGTCTCGACGAGGACGTCGCCAACATCCTGCGCAGCGGCGGCAAGCCGGTGATCCTCGCCGGCAACAAGGCCGACTCGCCCACCGACCCGTACTACGCCCATGAGCTGTACCGCCTCGGACTCGGTGAGCCGCGGTTGATCTCGGCCCTCACCGGGACCGACACCGGTGACCTCCTCGACGAGGTGATCGACCGGCTGCCCCCGGCCGCGGGCGAGGCGGAGGAGCGGGTCGACGAGCTGCGCGTCGCCATCATCGGCCGTCCCAATGTCGGCAAGTCTTCGCTGCTCAACTACCTGGTGGGGGAGGAGCGCTCGTTGGTGTCATCTGTGGCCGGAACCACCCGGGATGCGGTCGACACCGTGCTCGAGCACCGCGGCCACCAGATCCGGCTGGTCGACACCGCGGGCATCCGTCGCCGGGGTGTGGTCAGCACCGACATCGAGCACTACAGCCTGCTGCGGGCGATGCGGGCGCTGGAGCGGAGCGACGTGGCGCTGGTCGTGGTCGACACCTCGGAGGGGGTGGTCGCCCAGGATCGGCACATCGCCGGGTATGCCGCCGACGCCGGCAAGGGTGTCGTCATCATCGCCAACAAGTGGGACCTGGTGCCCCAGGAGGACCGCGCAGATCCGGAGACGCTGACCAGGATCTCGGGCGCCTTCGACTTCGTGCCCGGGGCGCCGCTGCTGACGGTGAGCGCTCTGCTCGGACGCAATGTCACCAAGGTGCTGGACACCGCCCAGCAGGTGGCGGACGCCCGGGCGACCCGGATGCCGACCGCCGCGCTCAATCAGGTGCTCCGCGAGGCGGTGGCGAGCCGGCCGCCCGCGATGCATCGCGGACGGCGGGTCAAGATCCTCTACGCGGCCCAGGCGAGCTCCCCCAATCCGACCATCGTCCTCTTCGTCAACGATCCCGAGCTGCTCCACTTCTCGTACCAGCGCTACCTCGAGAACCGGATCCGCGCGGTCTTCGGCTTTGCCGGTGTGCGTCTCCAGATGGTGGTGCGCCGCCGCGCCGACAGCGAGGGCTGAGCGCGGAGCATCATGCGGCCGTGATCTCCCCGCGTCGACCGTCCCCCCGGTGCGCTGCCATCCTCGGCGGGGGCACCTGGGGCACCGCCCTGGCCCAGACGCTCAGCCGCCAGGGGCTGGAGGTTCGCCTCTGGGTGCGCACCGCGGAGCGGGCCGAGGAGATGGCCCGCAGCCGGCGCAACCTCCGCTACCTCCCCGAGATCGAGCTGGACCCACGAGTCTCCGTCTCCTACGATCTCGCACTCACGTGCGCGGGGGCGGGGATCGTGCTGGTCGCGGTCCCCACCAACGGCCTCCGGGAGATCGCGGCCGAGGCCCGCCCCCACCTCGAGCCGGGGGCCGCCGTGATCAGCACGGCCAAGGGATTCGAGACGGCGGGAATGCTGACCATGAGCGCGGTGCTGCTGGAGAGCCTCGGCGAGGATCGCCGAGCCCAGATCATGGCCCTGAGCGGCCCCAACATCGCCCTCGAGGTGGCCAGGGGGCTGCCCGCCGCCGCCGTGGTCGCCGGTTTCGACCCGGCCGCCGCCGAGGCGGCGCGGGATGTGCTGAGCGGCGCCCAGTTTCGCGTGTACAGCAGCCCCGACCTGGTCGGCGTCGAGTACGGCGGGGCACTGAAGAACGTCATCGCGATCGCGGCCGGCGTCTGCGACGGCCTCGGGGTGGGTGACAACGGCAAGGTGGCGATCGTCACCCGGGGACTGGCCGAGATGGCCCGGCTGGGGGTGGCCGCCGGGGCTCGCCCGCTGACCTTCGCGGGGCTCACCGGCCTGGGGGACTGCATGGTCACGTGCACCAGCCCGCATTCGCGCAACCGCCGGCTGGGGGAGGCGCTGGCGCGAGGCCAGAGCCTGGAGGAGGTCGTCGCCTCCACTCTCACCATCGCGGAGGGGGTCAACGCGACCCGGGCGACGCTGCGGCTGGCCTCCCGCTTTGGGGTGGAGATGCCCATCGCTGCCGAGATCCACGCCATCCTCTTCGAGGGCAAGTCGATCGCGTTGGCGATGACCGACCTGCTCTCCCGGGGGGCGGTCGACGAGCTGCGCGGGCTCGGCCTCAGCGGGCTGTAGCGGGCTGCTGAGGTGAGGCAGGGAGACCCCCCTGAGGCATCCGTTAGACTTGGGCCGGACCCGTCGGGGAGTAGCTCAGATGGTTAGAGTACTGGTCTGGGGGACCAGTGGTCCGCGGTTCGAGTCCGCGCTCCCCGACAGCCGCGCCAGGTGATCGCAGGGCCGGGATTCCCTCGAGCCCGGGCTGGCGGTGAGGTTCGCCGTCGCCGAGGAGGACACGCGGAGTGTGGCTCCGGCGCGCGTCCGAGTTCCCCTCCAGGGAGATGACTCACGGCCATGCCAGTGTTCTGTCCTCTGATCGGCGCGAGAGGGCCCACCGGACCTTCCGGCTACGACTTGAGCCCGGCGACCAGGTACATCAGGCTTCCGCCGGCGGTCGAGAGCGCCCCGCCCGCGATCGCATCCACCTCCGCGCTCATCTCAGTCAGTCGCGCGGACCAGCCCTCCGAGAACGCGGAGGGTTCCCCCCCGCCCGCCAGGAAGTACCGCAGGGTCTGATCACGGGACCAGAACCAGCGTTCATCGGAGACCGCCGCGGCACGGGCCTCGACCGATGCGGCCTGCTCGGGAGATGAGTAGGGCGGCCAGAGCGGAGATGCCTTGTCGGAGAGGTAGCAGGCGACGACGGTGAGCCCGGCCTCGGCGAAGTACCCGGGCAGGAGATCTCCGGCAGAGCTGTCCCCCTCGCCGAGAGCGGACTTGCCCGCCTCGCAGATGGCATAGAAGGCGAGTGCGGAGGTCAGTGCCCCGGGGCCGGACCGCGCCGACACGTTGGTCCGCACGACCTGCCCGGCCAGGTTGCTGGGCTCGGCCACGAGCACCGTCCCACCCGGTCGGGTGACCCGGCCCATCTCGCGGAGCACGGCGACGACGTCGGGCACGTGGATGAGGACGGTCT
>JBEKAP010000071.1:0-9455 GCA_050015875.1 Candidatus Dormibacteria bacterium
CCGGCGGCGCCTCCCCAGGGTCACCCGGGGGGAACGGCGGCCCGGCCGCTCCGCCCGCGCGGCCTGCCGCGGCGGCCGCCAGCGGATCCCTGGCGCGGGCCACGGTGAGAGGCGGTGGTCCGGCACCGGCGGCCCCGCGCGTCCCCACGCCGATTCCTGCCCCCGACCCGCTCGCCGCTCCCCCACGTTCGGGAGGCGGTCCAGGCCGGGTGGGTGTCCCGGCACGGGCTCCGCTCTCCATCCCGGGTGTCGCCGGCATGCTGCCGCGCACCCAGGTGCGCAACGTCGTGGAGAGCTCGTCCGAGGGCACCCGGCGCACGGATGCGCCGGGGATCGCCGGCCGGGGTGGCGCCATCGGCGCCGGCTCCCCCCGCAAGATGGGCCGCAACGAGCGCTGCTGGTGCGGCAGCGGCAAGAAGTACAAGTTCTGCCACGGGGCCTGAGACGCTGGGGGAGACCAGGGAGACGGTCGGGTCACGCCGACCATCGGCGACGGTGCGACCTTGGGCCCGGAGCTGCCGCCGGGCGGTGTCGTGATACACAACGTCCATGAGTGACGACGGGGGACCACTCGGCGGTCTGCCGGGTCCCGTTCCACCGAGGCGCGGGGATTTCGATGCATCCTATGCCGGAACGCCCGCATGGGACATCGGCCGCCCTCAGTCCGCCTTCCTCGACCTCGCTGAGGGAGGCCTGCTGCGCGGTCGAGTCCTGGACATCGGTTGCGGAACAGGAGAGCATGCTCTCCTGGCGGCTCGCCTCGGCCACGAGGCCACCGGCATCGACGCGGCCCCGAAAGCGATCGCCATCGCGCAGGGCAAGGCCCGCGCCCGAGGTCTGACCGCCCGGTTTCTCGTCTGGGACGCCCTTCGCCTGTCCGACCGCGACGAGCAGTTCGACACCGTGATCGACTGCGGGCTCTTTCACGTCTTTGACGACGACGCTCGCGGCCAGTACGTCCAGAGCCTTCGGGCCGTTCTTCCGCCCGGAGGCCGCCTCCACCTGCTCTGTTTCAGCGACCGCCAGCCGGGCGATTGGGGACCCCGGCGGGTCGCCCAGGACGAGATCCGCGCCTGCTTCCGCCATGGGTGGCGGGTGGATTCGATCGAAGCCTCCACGATCGAAACCCTCAACCTCGACGGGCACGGCGCACTCGCCTGGCGGGCATCCATCAGCCGAACCTGACGGGCGCCCTCGGTCGGCGAGGCTGACCCGGTCACGCTCCGGGCTCAGGCGGCCAGCACGCCGACGACGACCAAGAGGACGGGGAGTGAGAGGCAGGCGACCGCCAGGTTGTACAGCCTGGGGGTCGGGATGACCCGGCGCCATTCGAGGTAGAAGCCCGCGACCGGGACCAGCGCCACCAGCACGGTGAGCGCCAGGGCGACCACGCTCGAGAGCTGGACGTTACCCTGCCAGGCCGGCGCCGTGAGCATCGCCGAGAGCTGAAGCACGGCGAAGGCGGCGTCCAGCACGAGCGCCGCAACGAAACAGACGAGCGTCGTGCTGTGTCGAGGCTGCCGGCCTCCCTGACGGCGGGCCGCAGATGCAGACATGTGCCTCCCCTGAGCTTACCCGGGAACGGTCACGCGCGTGTCGAGGTCCTCCTCGGGCCCGCAGCGCGCGTTGGCCTGCCCGCCCCGCTCAGGCCGCGGCGGCGACCTCGCGCAGGTGCTGCCAGAGCAGCTCCACGGCGGGAGTGTGCACGCCCTCGCGCCGGGCGGCGGTGAACGCCTGCAGCACCGGGGGGCCGGGGCAGGCGAGCGCGCTCAGCCGTCCGGCGAGCAGGTCGGTCTCGACGAGCGCCCGCGGCATCACGGCGAATCCAAGCCCCGCCATCAGGGCGGGGACCAGCGCACCCTCCTCCAGCTCCACCGCCTCCGCTCCCTCGGCGTGCTCTCCCAGCAGCTGGGCGGCGAGCAGCTGGGTGGCCGTCCCCCGCTCGTGCTCCAGGTGCCGGTACTCACTCAGCACCTCGGCGGGCTCGGGGCTGCTCGTCAGCGGGTGACCGGGGGCGGCGACCAGCACCATCTCGGTGCGCTCCATGATGAGCGCCTCCACGCCCGGGACATCGACCTTGGAGCCGGCGAAGATGATGTCCACCTCGCCGTCCTGGAGCATGGTGATCATCTCCCGGAAGCGGGCCAGCCGGAGGTGAAGGCCGAGCTGGGGATGCTCGGCGACGAAGGGGGCCAGCCAGCCGGGAACCCGGTGAGCGCCGACCACGTGGCCGGCGGCGATGGCGATCTCGCCGACCTCGGCGCTCAGGTAGCTGACCCGCAACTCGTCCACCAGGGCGACGTCGTCGAAGATCCGGGTGGCGATGGGGCGGAGGGCGCGGCCGACGTCGGTGAGGCGGACGTTGCGCCCCACCCGCTGGAAGAGGGGGAGACCGAGCCGCTTCTCCAGGCGGTGGACCACCGTGCTCACCGATCCCTGGGAGATGCCGAGCGCGTCCGCCGCCTCACTCACATGCTGCCTCTCGGCCACGGCGAGGAAGGTGTGGAGCTGGTCGAGGGTGACCTCCGGCCGCGGCCGTGCCGCCCAGCGGGCCCGCTGGGCCGCGCGTCGCTGCGGGTTGTCGTGCTCGGCGAGAGGGGGAAGATCGGACATAGTTCTGCTCAGCAGAACGAAATCATACGACTACCCGGCTTGATCATGTGGAATCCCCCTGCCACACTCGACCGCGGACGGAATCCGCCCGACTGTTGGGTCGGGGACTTGCACGGAATGGAGGCCCACGCCCTGTGATCACGCGCCCATTGACTCGCGGCTGGAAGAATACGCTCCCGCTCCTCGGTCTGCTCGGGGTGGTCGCAGCATGCGGATCGACGAGCACCACCACCGCGGCAACCGCGGGGGCAGCGACGGCGACCCCGGCGTCGGCAAACCTCTTGGGAGCCGCGTACGACACCACGACCACGTCGTCGGTGAGCCTGACCGGCGCCGGTGCCAACTCCATCGAGCCGTTCTTCGAGACCGTCTTCTACCAGTACGGCCAGAAGAACAGCGACACGACGATCACCTACTCGCCCGCCGGCTCCAGCGTGGGGGTCACCGACATCCAGCAGGGGACCGTCAACTTCGGGGACTCCGAGATCCCGATGACCACGTCGCAGCTCGCCGCCGCGACCGGGGGCAGCATCCTGCAGATCCCGGTGGACCTGGGCGGCGTGGCGATCAGCTACAACGCTCCGGGCGTGCCCGCCAACCTCAAGCTGGATGGCCCGACCCTGGCAGGGATCTTCGACGGGAGCATCACCAATTGGGACAGCCCCCTGATCGCCGCGGTCTCGGGCGTCTCCGACCTCCCCAACCTGGCCATCAAGGCGGTCCACCGGGCCGACGCCTCGGGCCCGGGCTATGACCTCGACCAGTACCTGATCGACACCTCACCCGCCTGGGTGACCGCGATCGGCACCTCGACGCCCTCCCGGACCTGGCCCGAGGCCACCGTCGGCATCGGGGAGCAGCTCAACACCGGCGTCGCCACCTACATCAGCCAGACCAGCGGGGCCATCGGCTTCGTCGAATACGGTTACGCGCTCCAGAACGGCTTCGTCAACGCCGCCATCCTCAACTCGGCGGGCGCGTACGTGGCGCCGACCGAGGCGTCCATCGCCGCGGCGGGAGCCCAGGCCACCAGCCTCAGCCCGACCGACTTCAACGTGGTCAACGAGGCGGGCTCCGGCACCTACCCCATCGCCAACTTCAGCTGGACGCTCGTGTACCAGAAGCAGTCCAACCCGGCGACCGGGATCGCCCTCGGCAAGCTCTTCGACTGGGTGGTGACGGCCGGCCAGGCGGACGCCGCGGCGCTGGGCTACGCCCCTCTCCCCGCCAACGTGGCCGCCCTGGCTCACACGACCATCCTCGAGCTCGAGGGCGCCAGCGGCACACCGCTATTCTCCAGCTGAGAGAGGCGCCTCCCCCGAGGCGCTCGCCCGTTCCCGGGGAGCCCCATGAGCTCTGACACCACCGGTGTGCTGCCCCGCGAGGGGGCGGGCGTCGGCAGGGTGCGTACAGCCCTGCTCCGGACGCGAGCTCGTCGCGGAGAGCACGCCTACGCGCTCTTCCGGTGGGTCGGGGCCGGTCTCTTCACCGCGGTCGTGGTCGCGCTGCTGATCAGCGTCGGCGCGAGCTCCGGGCAGGCGCTCACGCACTCGGGGGTTGGGTTCCTCTGGTCGGGGACCTGGAATCCGTCCGCCGGCGAGTACGGCGCCGGCATCCTGGTCGTGGGCACCCTTCTGACCACCGCCGTGGCCATGGTCATCGTGGTGCCGGTCGGCCTGGGGACCGCCGCCTTCCTCTCCGAGCTGGCACCGGGCTGGCTGGCCGGTCCACTGTCGACGCTCATCGGGCTGCTCGCCGCCGTGCCCAGCATCGTGGTCGGCCTCTGGGGGCTGGTCGTGCTGACGCCGATCTTCGCCAATCAGGTGGAACCATTCCTCGCCTCCATGCCGGTAGTCGGTTGGCTCTTCCGGGGGGAGGCGTACGGGCCCAGCATCCTGCTGGCATCGGTGGTGCTCGCGGTGATGACCCTGCCGACCATGGTCGCGCTCAGCCGCACCGCGCTGGCCGCGGTCCCGATCGCGGACCGCGAGGCCGCCCTGGCCCTGGGGGCGACCCGCTGGCAGGCGGTGCGCCGGGCCGTCATCCCGGCGGCACGGTCCGGCATCCAGGCGGCGGTGACCCTGGCGGTCGGTCGGGCCATGGGCGAGAGCATCGCGGTGGCCATGGTCATCGGCAACCGACCGACCCTCCCCACCTCGCTGACGGCTCCCGGGGCGACCCTCGGGTCGGCGATCGTCAACCAGTTCGCTGAGGCGTCGCCGGGCATCGGCACCAGCTCCGTGATCGCTCTCGGCGCCGTCCTGCTGCTGCTCACCGTGGCCGTCAACGCCGGTGGTCAGGCCCTGCTGCGGCGCGGCGGGGGCCATCATGCCGGCACCGCTGGGGCGCTTCGGTGAGCGTGGCCTCGGCGCTCAGCCGCCGCGAGCTGGTGCGCGCCGCCGCGCAGCGGTCGCTGACCCGGCGCCGGATCACCGGACGGATCGCCCAGGCGCTCTGCGGCGTGGCCGCGATCGCTTCGGTGGCGCCGCTCGTCGCCCTCCTCTACTACACCATCAGCCGGGGCGTGCAGATGCTCACGTGGAGCTTCCTGGTCCACGCACCCACTCCGCCCACCATCCCCGGGGGCGGGATCTCGACTGCCATCGCCGGCACCGCCGAGATCGTCGGCCTGGCGCTCGTCATCGCAATCCCCGTCGCGCTGCTCGCCGCTCTCTTTCTCTTCGAGCGAAGCGGCCGGCTGGCCGCGGCGCTCCGCTTCAGCGCCGACGTGCTCACCGGGGTGCCCTCGATCATCATCGGCATCTTCGCCTACGCGCTGATCGTCCTCCCCCTGCACGCCTTCTCCGACCTGGCGGCGGCGTTCGCCCTCGCGGTGCTGATGCTGCCGATCATGATCCGGGCCGACGAGGAGGCGATGCGGACCATCGCCCTCGACCTCTGGGAGGCCGGCGTCGCCCTGGGGGCGCGCCGCGGCCGGGTCGCCCGGTCCGTGGTCCTGCGCGGCGCCCTGCCCGACCTGGTGACCGGCAACCTGCTCGCCATCGCCCGGGCGGTGGGGGAGACGGCGCCGCTCCTCTTCACGCTGGCCACGCCGTTCGCGGCGATGACCCTGCTGATCTACACCGATGGCACCCAGGCCTTCCCCATCGCGCAGGAGACCGCGTGGGGCACCGCCCTGGTGCTGCTCGCCTTCGTCCTCATCCTGAGCGTTGCCGCTAAGATCGCGGCGTGGCGCATCTCCCGGAGGGCCCGCTGAGATGTCCGGAGATCTTGCGCGGGCCGAGCCCGTCACCGTAGTGGCGGAGCAGCACGCCGCCGCCAACACCGCCGCGTCGGCGCTCGCCCACGCCCATCACACCTCCGCAACCCCGCCGGCGATCACCCTGGAGGGGGTCCGGGTCTCCTTCGGCGACCACGTGGCGGTGCGCAACGTGACCCTGGCCATCCCCGCCCACCAGGTCACCGCCCTGATCGGCCCGTCCGGCTGCGGCAAGACGACCCTGCTTCGGGCCGTCAATCGCCTCCACGACCACACCGGGGGACGGGTCGAGGGCTCGATCAAGCTCGGCGACATCGACGTGTACGGCGCTGACACCCGGCCGGAGCTGATCCGGCGCCGGATCGGGATGGTCTTCCAGCGCCCCAACCCGTTCCCGGCCATGAGCATCTTCGAGAACGTCGTCTCCGGCCTGCGCTTCAATGGCGTGCGCGGCAGGCCTCTGCTCCGCGAGGCCGCCGAGTCGGCGCTGCGTCACGCCGCCCTCTGGGACACGGTCAAGGACCGCCTGCACCAGCCCGCCGTGCGCCTCTCGGGGGGGCAGCAGCAGCGCCTCTGCATCGCCCGGGCGCTCGCCGTGGAGCCCGACGTCCTGCTCATGGACGAGCCCTGCTCGGCCCTGGACCCGATCGCGACGGCGAAGATCGAGGATCTCATCACCCGGCTGGCGGCCGATGTGACCATCGTCCTGGTCACTCACAACATGTTCGAGGCGGCGCGGGTCTCCGACCAGGCGGCCGTATTCCTCCTCGGCGAGGATCGGGTCGGGGAGCTGGTCGAGGTCGGCCCGACCGACGAGCTCTTCCACGAGCCGAAGAATCCGCGCACCCGCGATTACGTGGCGGGAAGGGTGGGATGAGACCCACGCGAGCTTGGGGCCGGCGAGCTGGCTGACCCGAGTTCCGCTGACCCGGTGGCGGTCGCGGCCCGCCTGCGCGCTGCCGGATGCGTCTTCGCCGAGGACGAGGCCCGCCTGCTCATCGCGGCCGCTCCGGCACCGGCCGCCCTCGAGGCCATGGTCGATCGCCGGGTCGCTGGTCTCCCGCTCGAGTACGTGATCGGCTGGGCGGAGTTCTGCGGCCTGCGGATCGGCATCGAACCGGGGGTGTTCGTGCCGCGACACCGCACCGAGTTCCTGGTGGCGCGGGCGGCGGGCCTCACCCGGCCGAGCGCCGTCGTCGTCGACCTCTGCTGCGGCTCGGGCGCCATCGGCGTCGCGCTCGCCGCCGCGGTGGCAGGGATCGAGCTGCATGCCACCGACATCGACCCCGTCGCCGTGCGCTGCGCCGAGGGCAACCTCGCGACGGCGGGTGGTCACGTGTACCAGGGGGATCTCTACGAACCGCTCCCCTCATCCCTGCGCGGGCGGATCGACGTCCTGGTCGCCAACGTGCCCTACGTCCCCACCGCCGAGATCGCGCTCCTTCCCCGGGAGGCCCGCCTCTACGAGCCGGGAGCGGCGCTGGACGGCGGTGCCGACGGCCTGGATCTGGCGCGCCGCGTGGCGGCGGCGGCCCCGCTCTGGCTGGCCCCGGGCGGGCACCTGCTGGTCGAGGCGAGCGACCGCCAGGCGAGCGCGGTCGCGGCGATCTTCGCGGCCGCCGGGCTCATGCCCGAGGTGACCGCCCTGGACGAGCTGGAGGCCATCGTCGTCATCGGAACGATGCCACCGGATGCGAGGTGAGCGGGGAGAAGCCCATACCCCGGCCTCGGTTGCGAAACCGTAGGCGAGCTGTGACAGCGGAGAGATCGGGAAGCACGCGCCATCCACCGTAGCGTCGGATCTCGTGATCGAGAGCCCCGAGAGAGGGCGCCGGCGCGTCACACGCCGGCCTGCCCGCCGCGCCCTGCTGTCCATCGTCAGCCTGGTGATGGCGGTCGCCCCCGTCGTCTCCGCCGTCAGCTCCCCGGCCGTCCAGGCCTCCGGGACACCCGACATCTCGCTCTCCGAGAGCGCCCCCGCCACCATCCTCTACGGTACCGACGCGTCGGTCTCGCTCACCGCGAGCAATCCGGGCTCCGGCGAGTGGGGGTACAACCTCAGCTACGAGGACGTCCTCCCAGCGGGCGTCAGCTACGTCCCGGGATCGACCACCCCGTCGTCGGTGGGGGATCCCCAGATCCTCGCCAACGAGCCCGCGGCCAACGAGACCACCCTGGTCTGGAGCAACGTCTCGGACCTCTCTCCTGGCTCCAGCAACACCCTCGGCTTCGGCCTGGCGGCTGCCACCGACGCCGACCCGACCCCCAACTTCCTCCCCAACGACGCCTACACGGACGCCACCTCCGCGTACGTCAACACCGACCCGCGGGAGGTCCCTCAGTTCAGCGCGAGCGGCGCGGCCAGCAACTACACGGGCTCGGCCACGGCCGGCGGGACCACCGCGCTCTCACCGCTCGCCATAACCCAGACCCCGGGCGGCGACCACCTGCGCGGCATCCACGACCACCAGTTCGTCTCCACCATCACCGTCACCAACAACGACGTCCACGCCACCGACGGCATCACCGTGGACGAGTGGCTGCCCGCCGGCCTCGAGTACCTCCTCTGCGGCCAGACCGACGACACCACCGACGCCGCCACCAACCTCGGGAGCGTCGACGAGTACCCGGGCAGCCCCTCGATCGCCGGTGAGCTGGGGACGCCCGCCCACTGCCTGACCCCGGCGACGGTCGCCACCGTGGACACGGATCCGGACGGCAGCGGACCGCTGCCCACCGCCGTCTACACCCATGTGGAGTGGACCGGCCTGGGCAACCTGGCGCCGTCGGCGACCCTCACCCTCGAGTTCGTCACCGCCATCCCGATCCGGGCCAACACCATGACCTGGACCGGCTCCACCCCGACCGCGGCGAGTCTCGGTCAGGCCGCCAACCTGGACAACAACGGTGGGGCGGAGACGACCAACGGCGAGGCCCTGACCATCCTGGCGACCGCGACCGGCACCTACACCGGCACCCTGGGCAGCGGTGTCAACCCGGTGGAGGCGACCGGCTACGACACCGTGACCGCCCGCGACCTCGACACCACCAAGACCGTCTCCGACGGCACCTTCGACCAGGAGGCGGTGGTCACCTACACCATCACGGTCAACACCTCCGAGTACCGCTACTCCGACGACACCACCGTCACCGATACCCTGCCGTCGGGCCTCTGCCCACTCGGTGGCGTCAACTACGACGCCCAGGATGCGAGCGAGTGCGCTCCGACCGGGGCGATGCCCTCACCCGCGTACGCGTCCGTCACCGAGAACGCCGACGGCACCTTCACCCTGGTGTGGGACCTGGGCCACATGGCCCCCTCGACCACCGACACCATCACCTTCCCGGCCGCCGACCGGAGCGCCTACCAGGCGGACTACGCGCCGACCACCCCCACGGTCGGGAACGACAGCCTGACCAACACCGAGATCGCCTCGGGCAACCTCTCGGTCCGGTGCGGCAGCGGCAATCCCAACTGCACCGGAGACGCCACCAACTACATCTCGCACGACGGGCCGGTCACGGTCGACGACGTCACCGAGAGCGCCAGCGCCACCCAGACCGCCTCGGGGCCGACCATCACCGTCTACGTCTCCGAGAACGTGGCCGCCGGTCAGCCCCT
>JBEKAP010000072.1:0-9393 GCA_050015875.1 Candidatus Dormibacteria bacterium
CAGCTGCCAGGCCTCCTGGTACGGGACGGTTCCCAGCCAGATGCGACGCAGGGGGCGAGCGCGGTCCGTCATCGGCCGCGGCCGACCGATCCGGCACCCCACGACACGACGAAGTGGCCCGGCACCGCTCAGCCTGCCGCGGCGGCCACCACCTGGCCCGCCGCGTGATAGCTGGAGCGGACCAGTGGCCCCGACTCCACATGGGCGAAGCCCAGCTCCAGCCCGTGGGCCCGCAACCCGGCGAACTCGTCCGGGTGCCAGAAGCGGATCAGCGGATGGTGCTTGAGCGACGGCCGGAGGTACTGGCCGATGGTGACGATCTCGACCTCGTGCTCGCGGAGGTCGCGGAGCAGCCGGTGCACCTCGAGGACGTCCTCCCCCAGACCGACCATCAGCCCACTCTTGGTCCGCGACCGGGGCGCCATCTCCTTGGCGGCACGGAGGACGGTGAGCGACCGCTGGTATCCCGACTTGGGCCTCACCCTCGGATAGAGGCGAGCCACGGTCTCCATGTTGTGGTTGAAGATCTCCGGCTCCTCGGCGACCACCGCCCGCACCGCGTCGAGGTCGCCCTGGAAGTCGGGGGTGAGCACCTCCACGGTCGTGCCCGGTGCCTGAGCCCGGATCTCCCGGATGGTCGCGGCGAAGATGGAGGCACCGCCGTCGGCCAGGTCGTCGCGATCGACCGAGGTCACCACGGCGTGGCGCAGCCCCATCCGGGCCACCGCCTCCCCCACCCGGCGCGGCTCGTCCGCATCGACGTCGCCGCCACGGCGGCCGCTCTTCACGGCGCAGAAGGCGCAGGCCCGGGTGCAGATGTCGCCCAGGATCATGAAGGTCGCGGTGCCCGAGTTCCAGCACTCGCCGAGGTTGGGGCAGCGCGCCTCCTGGCAGACGGTGACCAGCTGCTTCTCGCGCATCAGTGAGGAGACCTCGGTGACCCCGACCCCGATGGGAGCTCTGACCGTGAGCCACGGGGGACGCCGGTCCACCCCCTCGGGGAGGAGCCGTTGCCAGGTCGGCCGCTCACCAGGACTCCGGGCCGGGGCGGTCGGGCTGCCCACGGGCACGAGCGGGATCTCCTGCATGGCCTTCGGCCACTTTACCAGGCACTCTCCGGGCGACCCAGCGGCGGCACCCTCGGCGCGGCCGGCCCACGCGCCACAATCGTCGGTGATGGCCGGTGTCGGCGTCCCCGTCAACGAGCCCGTCCGGACCTACCCTCCCGGTTCGGCCGAACGCTCTCGCCTCCAGCGGGCCCTCGCCGAGATGCAGGGGTCGCCCCGCAACCTCCCCATGCACCTCGACGGCCGGGCCGTGGAGGGCTCCGGGCCCGATTTCACGGTGCGCGCCCCCCACCGGCACGCCCAGGAGCTCGGACACGGCCGCCAAGCGACGGCGGCTGACGTCGAGCGCGCCGTCGGCGCCGCCCTTCGGGCCGGCCGCGACTGGTCCCACACCACCCTCGAGGAGCGCGCGGCGGTCTTCCTCCGTGCCGCCGAGCTCCTCTCCGGACCCTGGCGCGACCGTCTCAATGCGGCCACCATCGTCGGCCAGAGCAAGTCGGTCCACCAGGCCGAGATCGACGCCGCCTGCGAGCTGATCGACTTCTGGCGGTTCAACGCCCACTACGCCTTCCGGCTCCGCGAGGATCAACCCATCTCTCCCACGGGGGTCTGGAATCGGACCGAGCTGCGCCCCCTCGAGGGGTTCGTGGTCGCGATCACGCCCTTCAACTTCACGTCGATCGCGGGCAACCTGCCGACGGCGCCGGCGCTGATGGGCAACGTGGTGGTCTGGAAGCCGTCGGTGACCTCGATGCTCGCGGCGAGCACGATCATCGAGCTGCTGGAGGCGGCGGGGCTGCCTCCCGGGGTGATCAACATGGTGACCGGCCACGGTGCCGGCGCCCTCGAGGCCGCCATCTCCCATCCGGACCTGGCCGGCATCCACTTCACCGGCTCGACCGAGACCTTCCGGGGCCTCTGGCGCCAGGTCGCCGCCACCCTGGCCAGCTACCGCACCTACCCGCGGCTGGTCGGCGAGACGGGGGGCAAGGACTTCGTCCTGGCTCACGAGAGCGCCGCCCCGGAGGCGCTCCTGGTCGGGCTGCTGCGTGGCGCCTTCGAGTACCAGGGCCAGAAGTGCTCGGCGGCATCCCGCGCCTACATCCCCCGCCGCCTCTGGGAGGGGCTGCGGGGGCCGCTCGCTCGAGAGACGGAGGCGATCCCGATGGGTGACCCCTCCGACTTCTCGAACTTCATGGGGGCGGTCATCGACGAGCGCGCCTTCCGCAAGCACGAGGCGGCACTGAGAGCCGCCTCCCAGGACCCCTCCCTGCGGATCGTCGCCGGCGGCGGCTGCGATGGGAGCACCGGCTGGTTTGTCCGTCCCACCATCATCGAGACCTCCGACCCCCATCACGAGCTCCTGGAGCGGGAGCTGTTCGGCCCCATCCTCACCGTCCACCCCTACGACGGCGACTGGGAGACGGTGCTCCGGCTGGTCGACGAGACCTCCCCGTACGGGCTGACGGGGGCGATCTTCGCGACTGACAGGCGGGCGATCGACACCGGGATGCGCGCCCTGCGCCACGCGGCGGGCAACTTCTACGTCAACGACAAGCCCACCGGGGCGGTGGTGGGCCAGCAGCCCTTCGGCGGGGCCCGCCAGAGCGGGACCAACGACAAGGCCGGCTCCGCGCTCAACCTGCTGCGCTGGGCCTCAGCCCGTTCCATCAAGGAGACCTTCGTCCCCGCCACCGACTGGCGCTACCCGCACATGGAGCCGGACTGAGCGTCTTCCGTCTCGACTGCGGGGGGCCGCCCACGGACCGGCGGGCGCCCGGGTTCAGTAGACGATCAGCCTTCCATCCTTCGGGAACTCCCCCTGCCAACCGCAGGGGAAATGCCCCTGGACGTACCAGTAGGCGTGGCTGGCGTAGAAGCCGGGCGGATACACGTCGGCGTATTCACTCTCCATGCACAGATGGATCATGTCCCAGCGCACGCTGTGCTCGAAGGCAATGGGGAGATGGTGCTCGGCGACGACGGCCTCGATCTTGCGGCTCACCAATGGGATGACCACGGCCCTCACCTCCGTGGCGATCTCGTTCCACCGATGGAATCGCTCCGGGGATCGCTCGAACAGGCGCTCAGAGTACTGATTCGCCGCCTCGAGGCAGAGGTCCTTCCATGCAGCGGAGCTGCAGTGCTCCACCGCCTCCTGCCAGGATGAGAGGACCAGGGGGACGTCCGAGTCGTGCACCCCAACCCGAGAGAACCACGCCGCATCCTCGAGCCTGTCCATTGTCGCGACGGTCTTTGGCTGCATCCTTCTCCCCGTCCGACGGCATTCGCTGGATGGTCCCGGCATGCGTGGGGTTAGACGCGGATCAGCAGATCCGGCCCGCCATGTCACCCAGGCCGAGGCCGCCGAGGGCCAGCTGAGCCACGGAGCCGCAGTGGCCCCTTTGCACCCATGGCGGTCTCGATCCGCTGGCGCTCCGCATCACTGAAGACCGGCATCGTTGTCTCAGGCCTCGCGGCTCATTGATAGGTCCACTTGGCGTCCTGCACACCGAGCATCAGGAGGCTCAGCTGCTGCGCGCACCCGCAGTGATTGCAGAAGACGACCGCGCACCAGGTGACGGCGCGGTTGGCGTACTCGAAGCCGGGATTCCTCGGATCGAACGTCAGGCTCGGGATGTTGGTGAAGCCGTCCATCAGGAACCAGCCCGCCGCCTGGTGGCAGAAGGGGCAGCTGGAGGGACCCTTGGCGGCGATGGCGTCCTGGAGGAGCTTGCGGGAGTCGTCGCTGAACTTGGCCATGGCGCCGGCATCTTATCGGACCGATCCGTGCTTCCGCGAGCGCTGGCGGCGATCTGTCGACGGCGGCCGGCGGGGCTCGATCACCCCAGGGAGCCCCGGACGCACTCCTCGAAAGTCGTGGGCGTCCGCCCGAGCAACCTGCCGAGGACGTCGGGGTTACCCGGTGATCCTGTACCGCCCGCCGTGGCCTCCCGCGCTCAGAGGAGGGTCGCGCCCTCGTCCAATCCCTCGAGCTGCCCCCTGACGTCCTGAAGGAAGCGGGCCGCCTGGAGGCCGTCGTTGAGGCGGTGGTCGAAGCTCATGCCGAGATTCATGATCGGCCGGATCGCGATCATGTCGTCGACGACGACCGCCCGCTTGATCACGGCGTCCATGGTCAGGATCGCCGCCTGGGGCTGGTTGATGATGGCCTGGGTCAGCACCGCGCCCAGGGCGCCGGTGTTGTTGAGGGTGAACGTGCCGCCCTGAATCTCGTCCAGCTTGAGCCGGTTGGCGCGAGCGCGGTTGCCGAGATCTGACATCGCCTGCGCGAGGCCGGCGATGCTCAGGCGGTCGGCGTTGCGCAGCACCGGCACCACCAGGTTCTCCTCGAGGGCGACGGCGATGCCCAGGTTGATGTCGTGCTTGAGCACGAGACCGGCCTCACTCCACTGGGCATTGAGGGTCGGCCGGCGCCGCAGCGCCTCGACCACCGCCCGGGCCACGAATGGGAGGTAGGTGAGCGAGATCCCGTAGCGCTCGCGGAAGGCTGCCTTGGTCCGCTCGCGCAGGCGGACCACCCGGGACATGTCCACCTCGACCGCGAGCCAGGCGTGGGGAGAGGTCTGCCGGCTGCGGACCATGTGGTCGGCGATGGCGCGCCGCACCGAGGTCATCGGCAGCAGCTGATCGCCCTCCTCGGCCGAGGCGGAGAGGGAGGGCAAGGCGGCGGCGGGGGTCGGCGAGGGGGTCAGGGTCGCGGCGGAGGGCGCCGGAGCCGCGGGCGCAGATCCGCCGGCGGACACCGGAGCAGCAGGCGCGGAGCCGGCCGCGCTGGGGGCGCCCTGGGATACGGCGATAGGCACGCCAACGGCGGGCGCGGGGCCGGCGGCGCGCGAAGCCTCGTTCCGGCTCTGCACATGATCGAGGACGTCCTTCTTGGTGACCCGGCCGCCAATGCCGGTCCCCCGGATCGCGGAGAGGTCGACGCCCTGCTCGCGGGCGAGCATCCGCACCGCGGGGGTCACGTGCTGCTGGGCGGCGCCGTTGGCGTCGGCGGCGGCCGTGGCTGCCGGGGAGGTCCCCGGTGCAGCGGTGGCCGGGGCGGGCCCGGCGGGCGCAGCCTGAGGCGCGGCGGAGAGGGCGGCCTCGGCGACGGCGGCAGCTGGGGTGACCGCGGCCCGCCGCACGTCCGCAGCGGCGATCGGGACCGGCGTGGCCCCGGGAGCGGCGGCGGGTGCAGCCTGCGGCGCGGCAGCAGGTGCAGTCTGAGACGCGGGGGCAGGTGCAGCCTGCGGTGCGGCGGGTGCCGCCGGAGCGACGAGCGGGGCCTCCACCGGAGCCCCGGCCCCCTGCTCGATGGTGCAGATCGGCTGGCCCACGCTCACCACGGAGCCCTCGACGGCGATGATCTCGCCGAAGGTGCCGTCCGCGGGGGCGGGAATCTCGGCGTTCACCTTGTCGCTCGCCACCTCGGCGATCGACTCGTAGCGGGCCACCGGCTCGCCGGGCTGCTTGAGCCAGCGAGCGATGGTCCCCTCGGTGACCGATTCACCGAGCTGGGGCATGCTGACCGTCAGCGCCATGGGTTCGGCTCCCTCAATTCGGCTGGGCTCCCGCTAGTACTCGGCCAGGCTGCGGAGCTTGCTCTCGAGCTTGTCGACGTCCACCAGGTAGGCGTCCTCCAGGGCCTTGGCGAAGGGCATCGCCGGGACCTCGGGCCCGCCGATGCGCATCACCGGAGCATCAAGGTACTCGAAACACTCCTCGGCGACGATGGCGCTCACCTCGCTGCTCACCGAGACGGCCAGGTTGGCCTCCTGGGCGATGAGCACCTTGCCGCACCTGCGGGCGCTCTCGACGATCCCCTCGCGGTCGAGGGGCCGGAGCGAGCGGAGGTCCACGACGCAGACGGAGAAACCGCTCGGGGCCAGCCGCTCGGCGGCCTGGACCGCGGTGTCGACCATCAGGCCGTAGGTGAAGATCACGATGTCCCTCCCCTCCCGGACCACCCGGACCCGGTCGAGCGGGACGGTGTACTCGTGATCGGGGACCTCACCCCGGATCGACCGGTACGCCTTCTTGTGCTCGAAGTAGAGGACGGGGTCGGGGGCGCGGATCGCCGCCACCATCATCCCCTTGGCGTCATAGGGGTTGGAGGGCACCACGACCCGGAGCCCGGGCACGCCGCAGAACATCGCCTCGATCGACTGGGAGTGGTAGAGGGCCCCATGGACGCCGCCGCCGAACGGCGCGCGGATGACGAGCGGCATATTCCAGTCGTCGTTGCTGCGGTAGCGGATCTTGGCCGCCTCGCTGACGATCTGATCCACTCCCGGCAGGATGAAGTCCTGGAACTGGATCTCGGCGATCGGCCGCATGCCGTTGAAGGCGGCGCCGATGCAGACCCCGACGATGCACGACTCGGCGAGCGGGGAGTCCATCACTCGCCACTCCCCGAACTCGCGCTGCAAGCCCTCGGTGACACCGAAGACGCCGCCCTTGAAGCCCACGTCCTCGCCGAAGATCATGACCCGGTCGTCGCGCCGCATCTCGTCGCGCATCCCCTCCCGGATCGCCTCCAGGTACGTCTTGACGGACATCATGCGTCCCCCAGCACGTGGAGGAGGACGGTCGCTGGATCGGGGTCGGCCGCCGCCTCCGCCTCCGCGGTGGCCACGTCCATCTCCACCAGCAGCTCCGCCCGCATCGCCTCCTCGTCTTTGGCGGAGAGGAGCCCCTGCTCGCGGAGCCGGGTGGCGAAAGCGCCCAGGCAGTCGTGGGTCCGGTCCGACTCGAGTGCCTCGGCGGTGCGGTACCGGCGCTGGTCGTCGTCCGAGCTGTGCGAGGTGAGGCGGGGTACCTTGGCGTCGATCAGGGTCGGTCCCTGGCCGGCCCGGGCCCGCGCCACGGCCTCCCTGCAGACGAGATGGCTGGCCACGGGGTCGGTGCCGTCCACCACCACGCCGGGGATGCCGTAGCCGGCCGCCCGGTCGGAGACGTTGGCGGTGGGCATCTGCTTGGAGGTCGGGACGCTGATGGCGAGGCCGTTGTCCTCGACCACGAAGACCACGGCCAGGCGGTGGGTGGCGGCGAAATTGAGCGCCTCGTGAAAGTCGCCCTCGCTGGTCGCCCCCTCCCCGGTGGTCACCACCGTGACCGCGTCCTCGCCGCGCATCCTGGAGGCGAGCGCGATCCCGGCGGCATGGATGAACTGGGTGGCCACCACCGACCCGGTGGTGATGATGTGGAGCCGCCGGCAGCCGAAGTGGGCCGGCATCTGGCGGCCCCCGGTGTTGGGGTCGTCGGCCTTGGCCATGGCGGCGAGCAGATGGTCGCGCGGGGTCATCCCGAGCGTCAGGGTCAGCGCCAGGTCGCGGTAGTAGGGGGCGACCCAGTCGATACCGGGACGGACCTGCATGCCCAGCGCCACCTGGATGGCCTCCTGGCCCATCCCCGAGACCCAGAAGCGGACCAGTCCCTGGCGGTTGAGCAGCCAGATCCGCTCGTCCAGCATCCGGGATCGGAGCATGTGCCGGTACATGGCCCGCAGGGTGTCGGCGTCGATGCCGGCGATCGCTCGCACGGCCCTGTTGGCGACGACCACTCTCTCTCCTCTGGTCAGGCTCCCCGCCTGACGAACGCAGGTTCCGATGCGGTTGACGCGCCCCTCCACCGGGCGAGGGGAAATGTGACACCTTTCGAAGCCGTTGCGGGGCGCTCGGTTTCGGCGGCGCCGGCCCAGAGCCGGCTAGATGTGTATGGCTTCACCCGAGGCTGCCAGCGCAGCCTCCATGAGGATCTCGCTGACGGTCGGATGGGGCGCGATGGCCCGACCCATCTCGAAGGGGGTGGCCTCCAGCAGGCCACCGAGGGAGGCCGCGTAGATCAGCTCGGTGACCTCTGGGCCGATCATGTGGACGCCGAGGACGGTGCCGTCGGCCCCGGCCACGACCTTGCAGAAGCCGCGCTCCCCCCAGATGATCGAGCGCCCGTTGGCGGTGAGCGGGAAGAGCCCCACGCGCACCTCGTGGCCGGCCTGGCGCGCCTCCTCCTCGGAGAGACCGAGGGAGGCGATCTGGGGGGTGCAGTAGGTGGTCCGGGGGACCAGCAGGGGGTCCAGGGGATGGGGGTGGCGGCCGGCGATCACCTCGGCGGCGATGATCCCCTCGTGGCTCCCCTTGTGGGCGAGGAGGAAGCCGCCGATCACGTCGCCGATGGCGTAGACGCCCTCCTGGGCGGTGCGCAGGTCGGCGCCGGCCCGCACGAACCCCCGCTCCAGCTCGACCGCGGTCGTCTCCAGCCCGATGCCCTCGGTGTTGGGCGAGCGCCCGATGGCGACGAGCAGCACCTCGGCGGCGATCCGCTCCTCCTTTCCCCCATGAGCGACGCTGACCGAGATCCCCTCGCCCATCTGGCGGACCGAGGAGAGGTCGAGCCTGGCCCCGACCAGGCAGCGGATGCCCCGGGCCTCGAAGTGCTTGCCCAGCTCGGCGCCGATCGCCCGATCCTCCAGTGGCACCAGGCGATCGAGCATCTCGACCACGGTCACCTCGGCGCCGCAGCTGCGCCAGAAGGAGGCGAACTCGACGCCCACCGCACCGGCACCGAGCACGATCGCCGAGGCGGGGACGTGGTCGAGGGTGAGCGCGTGGTCGGAGGTCAGCACCGACCGGCCGTCAGGCTCGACACCGGGCACCTGCTTGGGGCGGGAGCCGGTGGCGATGACCACCGCTCCGGCCTCGATCTCGACATCGCCGCTCTGGCCGCCGCCGACCCGTATCCGGCGCGGGCCGTCCAGCCTTCCCCGGCCGCGGACCACCTCGATGCGGTGCTTCTTCATCAGGAACTCCACACCGCGGTGGAGCTGGGAGACCACCTGGTCGCGGTTCTTCCCCACCTGCTCGTAGTCCAGCTCGACCCCGCTCACCCTCACCCCGAGGCGCGCGCCCTGGCGCGCCTGGTCGAGCACGAAGGCGGACTGGAGGAGCGCCTTGGTGGGGATGCACCCCCGGTGGAGGCAGGTGCCGCCGAGCTTGTCCTCCTCCACCACGGCGGTGCCCAGGCCGAGCTGGGCGGCGCGGATCGCACCCACGTACCCCCCCATGCCACCGCCCAGGAAGACGACATCAAAGCTGCTCGCCATCGTCTCGGCAGTATATTCAGGCCGACGTGAGCGGCCGCCGATGAACCCCGTGGTGATCGTGCTGATCGTAGCGGGCCTGGTCTTCGGCATCGGCATCGGCTACGACGCGGAGCGCTGGGACCGCGACATCAACGCCTGGAGCCTGGCCGGCGCCCTCTTCAGCGTGATCGCACTCGGGGCCTGGCTGGTGGTGCGCCACCGGGAGGCCGGGCGCCGCCG
>JBEKAP010000073.1:0-9377 GCA_050015875.1 Candidatus Dormibacteria bacterium
GCGCCGCCGCGTCGCCATCGGCGTGTCTCGCCACCGACGGCGAGGGCGGGTTCGTCTGGCCGTACTTCTTCGGCGCCTTCGACGCGATGTACACCCTGGTCAAGCTTCTGGAGCTCCGGGCGGGCGCCGGCGAGCGGCTCTCGGAGGCCATCGCTCGACTGCCCCAGGCCGCCTACCTCAACGCCACCGAGTTCGTGCCGTGGGAGGCCAAGGGGAGGGTGATGCGCACTCTGCTGGAGGAGCATCGCGACAGCAACGTCGACCTCGTGGATGGGATCAAGGTCTTCGTGGACGACGGCTTCGTGCTGGTCCGGCCCGACCCCGACGAGCCCGCGTGCCACATCGTCGCCTCGGTGGGCGACCCGCTGCGGGCGCGGGCCCTGATCGACGAGTACAGCCGCCGGGTGCGGGAGGCCCGCGGCGGAGAGGGGGCTCCGGGGGAAGCCGAGGTCATCGGCAGCGCCTCTCCGGAGGCCGACGGAGTACCCCTCTCTCAGACCAGTTAAGGACACGGAAGTCCTTAACTGGCTGTGAGGCGCACCGGGGCGCTGCCGGCCGCGATGAGCACCACACCCGCCGGCCGGGTCGGTTCCGGACCGGCCTCAGAGCCGCGCCCACCAGGGCGCGTCCCCGGCGCGGCGCTCGCGGGCGGCCGGGTCCTGCCGGTAGAAGTCGCGGAACACCGCGTACAGCTCCGGCTTCTCCTGCGCGAGACGGATCGGCCGGTCGAAGAACACCTCGGTGACGACCGCGAAGAACTCGCCGGTGTTCTCCGCCCCGTACGGGTCCAGGAGGTTTCCGCCGGTCCCGTCTCGGAGCGCCTCGAATTCGGCGTTGCACACCCGCACCCAGCGCTCGTACTCGGCGTGCGACTCGAGCGGCGGCGTCCCGTCGACCGATCCCCCCAGCATGTCGAGCTTGTGGGCAAACTCGTGGTACACGACGTTTCGCCCCTCGTCCGGGTCGCGGGCCTGCTCGCGCGCCGCGTCCCACGCGATCAGGATGGGCCCCTCGTGGCGTGCCTCCCCGATGATCGGCTCGGGCTCGTCGGTGAAGATGCCTCCACCGATGTGACGGTCCCCCTCCAGCACCACGGTGGTGGGGGCGACGATGATCGAGGTGACCCGATGGTAGTAGTCGTAGTCGAGGCCGAGGATCGGCAGGCTCGCCATCGCGCTGATCACGACACGGATCTCATCGGTCAGCTCGAATCCCCTGGCGGCCTCCCAGAGCTTGTCCACGAGGAGCAGGCGGATCAGCCTTTCGAGGCGCTCCCGCTCCTCGCCGGTGAGTGCGCGCCAGTGTGCGAAGTCCTCGGCCAGGAGATCGCGCCAGGCCTCCGGAAAGGGCTCGGCCAGCGCTTTGCGAAGCCGTCCTCGACGCGTCAGTGCCATCTCTCTCCTTGGCTCGGCCGGCGGGCCGTCCGTCTCCCCGGCTAGGCGGGAGCGATCCTGTCGTCCGGACGGTTCCTATTCTGCAGCCACCTCGGCGCCCACCAGTTGACGGGACCGATCAGGCGCATCAGCGCCGGCACCACCAGAGCGCGGACCAGGCTCGCGTCCACGAAGATGGCGATCGCCATTCCCAGGCCGAGCGCCTTGATGACGACCACCGACGAGACCAGCCCGAAGACGAGGAAGACGGTGACCATGATGGCCGCCGCCCCGGTGACGAGCCGGCCGCTGGCCTGCCGACCGGCGGCGACGGCGCGCCGGTTGTCCCCGTGAGCCCGCCATTCCTCGCGCATCCGGGTGAGCAGGAAGACCTCGTAGTCCATGGAGAGGCCAAACACCACGCAGAAGACGAGCACCGGGATCGTCGGATCCAGAGGGGCTGCGCTGATGTCCAGGAAGCCGCTCAGGTGCCCCTGCTGGAAGATGAAGACGAGCGCTCCGAAGGAGGCCGAGAGTGAGAGCAGGTTCATGAGCACCGCCTTGATCGGGAGGACCACCGAGCGGAGCAGGACCGTGAGCAGGAGGAAGGTCGTGACCATGACGTACACGACCGCCCACGGCGTCTGCTCCAGCATGTACTGGACATAGTCCATGTCGAAGGCGGTGTTGCCCGTGACCAGGACCTGGGCACTCTCGACCCGGTCGTGGGCCCGGATGTAGCGGATCACGTTCTGCGCCTCGTCGCTCGACTCCGCGTACGGGGTGTAGGCGCGCAGCACGGCGATGCTGCTGCCGGTGAGCTGGGTCACCAGAGCCCGTTCTGTCGCGGGCAGCCCGGTCACGCCATGCGCGTACGCCTCCTGGTAGGTGGTGAGGCCGCTCACCCCGGGTACGTTCACGTAGCTTGTCACATTGCTGATCCCGGGGAAGGTGGTGAGCCGCTGGCCGAGCCGGTAGGCGGTCGCCACATTGGCCGCGCCGTACGGCGATCCATGGAAGTCCAGGACCACGTCGATGGCGTTGCCCTGGCCGAACCGCTCGGTGAGCAGCTCGGTGCCCTGCCGGGCGTCGTCGCCGGGCGGCAGCAGGGTGACGTCGGCCTCCGCGAGGTGGATCTGTGAGAGCGGGGAGCCGGCCAGGAGCAGCACCGCGAGGCAGGGCACGAGGACCGCCACCGGGTGGCCCATCACCAGGTTGGCGAGGCGCGCCCAGAATCCTCGCGCCCCCCGGTCGGACAGTTCGCCGATGGCCGCCGTCGGGGTGGACGCGGCCGCCCGGGTCGCCGCCGCGGCGCCGGAGCGGCGGAGCGGACCGAGCAGGCTGCCCGGACGCCAGCGATTGACCCGCTCCCCGAGGATGGCGAGCAGGGCGGGAAGGAAGGAGAGCGCGTAGACGACGGCGATGAGCACCATGAAACTGCCCGCCAGCCCCATGCTGGTCAGGATGGTGCCGCTGTAGAAGAGCAGGGCGGTGGCCCCGACCGCGACCGTGATCCCCGAGAAGGCGACGGCGGTGCCCGCGGTCCGCATCGTCACCGAGAGGGCGGCCTCGACGCCCTCCCGGCGGCGAAGCTCCTCGCGGAATCGGCTCGTGATGAAGAGCGAGTAGTCGATCGCGACCCCGAGCCCGAGGATGACGACGACGTTGAGGGCGTACGTCGAGACGTCGGTGACGTGGGCCAGGGCGTACATCGCCGCCAGTCCGCCCGCGACCGCGACCAGCCCCACTCCCAGGCAGAGCAGGGCCGCCACCAGGGAGCCGAAGACGATGACGAGCAGGATGAGGGCGGCGGGGATGGAGACGTCGGCCCGCTGCAGATCCTGCTCACTTCGGACGTTGAAGGCGCTGTTGAGGGGAACGTCGCCGGCGGCGTGGACCGTGAGCACGCTGGAATGGACCTGGGCGCGCAGGCTGGGAAAGGCCTTGGTGGCGTCGGCGAAGTTGGCGAGATTCAGCTCCACCTCGACCGCCACCCAGTGCCGGTCGGTGGAGATGAGCGAGCTCTGGGCGGTGGGATCGTCGAGCGGGGGCACCAGGATCGTCTGCACCCTGCTGTCGCGCCGCAGCGGAGCCAGGGCGCTCGAGACCGCCGCGGCGAAGCCAGGGCTCCCCACGGTGAGCGAGGGGCTGCCCAGCACCAGCTCGAACCCATTGGCGATCGAGGTCGGCAGCTGCTGCGACTCCAGGGTGAGGGCGTGGCTCGACTCGAAGTGGAAGGTGTCGTTGTTGTTCAGCGTGCCGCCGCGGCTCAGCAGACCGAGGCTCGCCACGAAGAGGACGATCGACGCGAGCAGCACCCACCACCGGCGCCGGGCGACGAATCCGCCCCACCAGGTCATGCGCGGTTCCGTCCCATGAGGGCTACTCGGCCGCCACCCCCGCGAGCTCCCGCTCGACCACCTCGGCGAGCCCGCGGATCATCGCCGGGGAGGCGTTGGGCATGGCGATCCGGCGCAGCCGGATGCCGTGCTCGGCGGCCTGCTCACCGGCGGCCACGTCGATGTCGTAGAGGGTTTCCAGGTGGTCGGCGACGAACTGGATCGGCGCCACCAGCACCTCCGTGGCCCCGGCTGCGGCCAGCTCCGGGAGGATGTCGAGGAGGTCGGGTTTGAGCCATTCGGCGGGCGAGTGGCCCGCGCTCTGCCAGCCGAACCTCCAGCTCCCCTCGGGGAGGTGGAGCCGCTCCACCACCGCGTTCACGGTCTCGTGGAGCTGATCCAGGTAGCCGGGGTCCCGATCGACGACGCTCCGCGGCAGGCTGTGCGCGGTGAAGATCAGCGTGGCCGCGCCCGGTGGGCCGGCCGGGGCCTCCGCCAGCGCCTCGGTGATCCGGTCGCCCAGCCCCTCGATCCAGCCCGGCATGGTGTGCCAGGCCCCCGCAACCGCGATCTCCAGGCCGGGATGGCGGCGGCGCGACCGGTCGATCTCGCGCTCGTAGCCGGAGAGGATCAGTCGCGAGTACTGGGGTGCCAGCACGATGCCGAGGATCGTGCCGATGCCCGCGGCCACCATGGCGTCGACGGCGTCGGCGATCCAGGGGGCGGAGTGCTGCATCCCGACCGCGACGGAGAATGCGCCGACGCCGTGGCGCTCGGCGAGGAGGCGGTCCAGGGCGGCTGCCTGCTCGGCGGTGATCTCGAGCAGTGGGGAGTGTCCGATCCGGCGGAAGCGGCGCTCGAACTCCGCGGTCAGCTCCGGGTCGGCGTCGCTCCCGCCCCGGACGCTGCGCAGATAGGCCGGCACCTGGTCGGCGGTGACCGCGGAGCCGAAGGTGAGCAGGAGGATGCCGGTGGGGGAGGCCATCAGCGGGCCGTCTCCTCGTGGACCAGCTCCACGACCCGCCGAAGCGTGGCGGCGTCAGTGTCGGGCAGCACCCCGTGGCCGAGGTTGAAGACGTGACCGTCGCGCCCCCCGGCCTCGGCGAGCACCCGCCGCGTCTCGCGCTCGACCACCGGCCAGGGTGCGAGCGCCACGGTGGGGTCGAGGTTGCCCTGGATGCCGAGCTCGGGACCGATCCGCCTCCATGCCTCGTCGAGCGGCAGGCGCCAGTCGACGGAGACGGCGCTGCTGCCCGCGGTCGCCATCGCCTCGAGGAGGTGGGAGCACCCGGTGCCGAAGTAGATGAGGGGGACCCCGGCGTCCGCGATCCCGGCGAACACCCTCCGGACGTGGGGGAGCACCCTGGCCTCGTAGTCCCGACGGCTCAGCGCTCCGATCCACGAGTCGAAGAGCTGGAGGACGTCCACCCCTGCCGCGACCTGGGCGCGCAGGTAACGCACCGTCACCTCGGTGAGCTTCTCCATCAGCCGATCCCACAGCTCCGGCTCACCGTGCATCAGCGCCTTGCTGCGGGCGTAGTCACGCGAGGGATGGCCCTCGATCAGGTACGACGCGACCGTGAACGGGGCCCCGGCGAAGCCGATCACCGCGGCCCTCTCGCCCAGCTGCTGCCGGATGGCGCGGATGGCGGTGAACAGGTCGGGGGTCGCCTCCTCGGCGGACTCGACCACCATCAGGCGGGCGATGTCCGCCGCGGAGCGGAGCGGCTCATGGATGATCGGCCCCAGGCCGGGGTCGATGGAGAAGGGCACCCCCATCCCGACCAGCGGCAGCATGATGTCGGCGTAGAGGACGGCCGCATCGACGCCCAGCTGGTCGACCGGCATCAGGGTGACCCGCGCGCACAGCTCCGGGGTCCGCGTGATGGTGAGGATGTCGTAGCGCTCGCGCAACTCGCGATAGGCGGCGAGGCAGCGCCCCGCCTGGCGCATGAACCACACCGGGGTCCGGTCCACCGGATGGCGGCGGAGCGCGGCCACGATGCGCTCGCGCCCGGTCATCGCGGCGACACCAGCATCGCCCGTGCCGCGAGCAGACGGCCGATGAACCTCGTCAGGCATGAGGCTCAATCGACCCCGATGTCGAAGCCGGCGGTCTCGTCGCTCCTTCCGTAGGAGCGGATGGCCATGTGGGTGTCGGTGCGGACGATCCCGGGCATGCCGGCGATGCGCTGGGTGACGACGGTGGCCAGGGCGTCGAGGTCGGCGACGCGCACCACCGCGATGAAGTCAGCCGAACCGGTGGTGGTGTACACCTCGGCGACACCGTCGGTGTCCGCCAGAGCCCGCCCCAGGCGGCCGATCGCCCCGGGCTCGCAGACGATGAAGAGGAAGGCTGTCAGCACTCCGGCGATGGTACTCACCCCGCGCAGCGGGCTGCGCGGGGAACCCCCGTGTCCGGCAGGGGGCCTGTCCAGGCCCCCTCGCCCCGTGGCCGAGCCACGTGGGGCTCACCCCCTGGGTCGGCGCGACTCCGCTCCGACAGCGCGCTGGGCGCGCTCGCAGCGGGCTGCGCGGGGACCCCCGTGTCCGGCAGGGGGCCTGTCCAGGCCCCCTCGCCCCCGTGGCCGAGCCACGTGGGGCTCACCCCCTGGGTCGCCGCGACTCCGCGCCGATCGCCTCGGCCGGGAAGCCCGGGGACCGCTGCCTCCGGCGTACCCGTGACGGCCCGTCACGCCGGAGTGACGAAACGGGACGGTTGGGGGGTTGGGGAGCATCATGCGTTCGAATGACTGGCCAGTTTGTCTGCACGCGCTGCTGGAGGTGGTACGACGGCCGCACCGTCTGCCCCAACTGCAAGGTCCCGCTGATCAATCCGGGGACCGGAAGTCCCGTCGTGGACGCCGCCGCATCCGTGCCTGACCAGGGCGCGCCGCCCCCCGGTCAGCAGTCTGTCCCTGGCTCCGCCGCCGGCGGTCCGGCCGACCGGTATGCGCCCGCCGTCCCCGAGGTGTCGGGGTACCCGACCGGCACCCCCCTGGACGCCCCCACCCGGACCGAGATGCGCCACATCCTGGCCGACGACCAGGCGGCCCAGCTGGCCCCGGCCGGGCCCCTCCACGCCCGAATGGTCCCTCCACCGCCCAGTGACGTCCTCCCTCCCAGCCCGGCGGTGCCGGGCCCGGTCCCGTCAGCGGCCGGCGATGACGCCGCCGACCCGTCCGGCCTGGGGCTCCCCACCTGGGGGACCCGGGAGCGGGTGGGCTACCGCGGCGAGGTGAACCGACCCGTCGCGCCCCCGGTGGACGCCGGCGGATCCGCCCCTCCGGACGACCACGTTGCGGAAACGCCCGCACCGGGCTTTCGGGCGACCTCGGACGAGCCGGCTCCTCCTCCGCCCGTCGTGGTGCTGCCAACGGTCGCTCTCCCGGCTCCGGCGGCACCGGCCTGGAGCCCGGCCGCGCCGCCCCCGGTGACCGCCGTACCCGCCACCGGCCCGCCTCCCGGCGCACCGGTCTGGAGCCCGACCGCACTCTCCCCGGCGCCCGCTGCGCCGCCCCCGGTGTCCGCCGTGTCCGCGACCGGACCTCCTCTCGGCGCACCGGCCTGGAGCCCGGCCGCCCCCTCCCCGGTGCCCGCTTTGCCGGCGAGCGGCCCGCCGCCGGGTGCACCTGCGTGGAGCCCGACCGCACTCTCCCCGGAGCCCGTTGTGCCGGCCTCGAGCGATGGTGACCAACCCGGCGGGATTCCTCTCACCGCCGCCGGCTGGCCTCCTCGAACCCTCGCCGCCCTGCCGGATGGGCCGTCCGGCCGCGAAGGCGCGGCTGCGCCGGCCTGGAGCCCGGGTGTGCCTCTGGGTCGCCCTCTGGGCTCGCCCGCACCCTCGACGTCCGGTGTGGACTCTCCGGCCGCGCCCGCGGCGGCTCCGATGGCAGCTTGGCCACCGCCGCTCGGGCAGGGCCCGGCCCCCCTGTCTCGACCCTGGCCGCCGTCCGGCCAACCGGCTCCCCCATCCGGTCAGCCCACCCCCGGTGGACCGCTGGGCTCGATCCCCGTGACCGGCTCGCCGTCCCTGCCTGCCTGGCCGCCGGCGGCCGCACCACCGCCCCCACCGGCCTACCCGCCCGCCGCCCCGCCGGCGGCAGCGTCGCCGTCCGCCGCACCGCCGGCAGCCGCGAGACCGGCTGCGGTCGCGCCGCCGCCGGTGCCCGCCGCGGTCCCGCCGGACTTCGCCCCGGCGGCCCCCGCTCCGCTGGCGCCGGCGCCCCGGGCATCCGCCACCTCCCTGGTGCCCCCGCTGCCGCCGATGCCACCGTCGCCCGTCCCCCTCTCGCCGCCGCCCGCGCCCGCTCCCTCCGCGCCCGCCCTCCCCGCGCCTGCGCCGCGTGGGGCGGCACCGCCCGTCCCGTCATCCGCCACCCGCCCCGGCGCGTCCGAGCCGGGAGTGCCGGGATGGCCCGGCGCGGCCACACCCGTGGTCGGACCCTCTGGTACCTGGGCTCCCCGCTCCTCCTCCAGCCTGGCGGCCGGTGCCACGGGTGACACCGGCTCGAACCTGTCCCCGTGGGCGAGGGCCGCGTCGGGAGCGGGTGTCACCGGCCCGTCCGCCTCACCGGTGCTGGCTGCCGCACCCGCGGCCCCCGGATCTGGACAGATACCCGCCCCTGCCGCCGCGGCCGTGCCGTCCCGCCGCCCGAGCCTTCTGCTCGCCTCCCTGGCCGGCCTGGTGGTGGGGCTGGTGGTCGCGGCACTCTGGGTCGCCGCGACCGTGCAGACCGGCCTGCTCCTCGCAGAGCTGGCCGTCGTCGTGGGTGTGGCAGCGGGCCTCATCCTCCGGCGCGCCGCCCGACGGGGGGGTATCGGTCCTGCGATCTCGGCGTTTCTGATCGCCCTGGTCGCGATCGCCCTCGGCATGTTCTTCGCCGCGCTCGCCCTCTACAGTGCCAGCCGCGGCAGCTCCCTGGAGACCGCCGTGAAGCATCTGGACACCGCCCTCCTGCCCCATGTCTGGAAGGAGATCGGGCAGACCGGTGCCCTTCTCGGAGGAGCGGGCGTGGTCGTGGCGGCGCTCATCGGGATGATTCAGCGCCGATCGCCCTCGGCGTGAGGCTCGGGTCCTCAGCGGCCGCCCTCGGCCCGGCCCGCACGGCGATCGGAACTGGCGCGCCCCCCGGGGTGGGCGCTATCCTCGTCCCCCTGGCCCGCGGGAGTAACTCAACGGTAGAGTGCAACCTTCCCAAGGTTGAAGTTGCGGGTTCGAGCCCCGTCTCCCGCTGGCCGGCTCTCCGTCGGAGCCGCTCCTGACCCGCCTCCTCGATCGGGCTGCCACGCGCCGATCGCCGCGGTCTCGGTTCTTCGCCAAGACACGGGCTCGCGTCCCGGCGATGCAGGCCACTTGGTGGCCCATCGTCACCTGACCATGATGACCGGCGCTTTGGCGACTGCCACCATTTCGGCCGCAGTCCGACAAGCCCCCCTCGTCGGCAATCGGTGGGTACAGACAATGGCCACCCCTGGATTGGCACTGGTCGCGGTTGGACGCCGCCGTCGCCGCGGGGAAGCGACCGCAGGCTGATGCCGGCCCGTCTCAGCCGGGCCACAGCTCCCTCTCAGAGGCCTCTCAGCGGGCGGGCGGCCGGGGCGTCCTAGGCTGTGGGCATGGTCACCGCAACCCCATGACGAGGCGCTTCGCCGGCTACCTCCG
>JBEKAP010000074.1:0-9275 GCA_050015875.1 Candidatus Dormibacteria bacterium
GACCGTCCCGGCGGAGCGATATCGGGGACGACGATCCAGAGCACCGAGATGGGGGCGAGATAGGCCACGGCGAGGCAGGCGAAGCAGGCGCCGGGTCCGGCGACCGCGTAGAGCACTCCGGCGACGGACGGGCCCACCAGGCGGCAGATGCTCATCGCCGAGGCGGCGAGCGCCATGGCGTTCACCACCAGCTCCCGCCGCACCAGGTCGGCGACCAGCGCCTGGCTGGTGGGGAGGTCGACGGCCGCGCTGCTCCCGAAGACGACCGCCACCACCACGATGGCCCCGAGGCTGAAATGGCCGGTCGAGGCGAGGATCGCCAGGGTTGCCGCGCCGAGACCCAGGGTCGACTGGGTGACCAGGAGGATGCGGCGCCGCGGGTAGCGGTCGGCGAGCGTCCCCCCGAGCACCGACAGTGCCAGGGCGGGGAGGCCCGATGCCGCGGCCACGAACGCCACCGCGTTGACGCTCCTCGTCTGCGTGTAGACGAAGTAGCCGAGGGCCACGGTCTGCATCCAGGTGCCGAGAAGCACCGGCCACTGGGCCGACCAGTACCAGCGGTAGCTGCGCACGCGCAGCGCCGGGGGCAGCCAGCGAGGGCCCGCCCCCTTCCCGGTCAGCGGCACGGCCGTCTCCATCTCCGTGACTCTCCGGGATTGGCGGCACGAGAGGCTCAGGAGGATCACCGGATGGTGCCGCCGGACCAGCGCGGGGGAGAGGTCAGTGGCCCACGTCCGCGCATGCCCCGAGGGGTATACAATCGTCGTGATGATACCCGGGGGGGTATGGCAGAGGTGGAGATGGCCACGATCGCGCTGAGCGGACAGACCTTCGAGGCGACGGTCGCCCAGGAGGGCATCGTTCTGGTGGACTTCTGGGCGGCCTGGTGCGGGCCGTGCCGCGCCTTCGCTCCCGTCTTCGAGGCCGCCTCCGACGGACACCCGGACATCGTCTTCGGCAAGGTCGACACCGAGGCAGAGCCGTCCCTGGCGAGATCGCTCGACATCATGTCCATCCCGACCCTCATGGCCTTCCGTGACGGCATCCTGGTGTTCCGCCAGCCGGGGGCGCTGCCGGCGCCGGCCCTGGCCACGCTGATCGCGGCGGTGCGCGATCTGGACATGGATGCGGTGCGCGCCGAGGTGGCGGCCGTCGAGACCTCGGCTCACCCCGCATGAGCGAGGAGACCGCCGCGCGCCGCCTTCGGGTCGACCACGAGGCGGGGGATCGCTTCCGCATCGCAGTTCGCCAGCACACCCTCTGCGTCGATCAGCCGGAGGCGGACGGCGGCGGGGACACCGCGCCCACCCCGACCGAGCTGTTCGTCGCCAGCCTCGCCTCGTGCGTGGCCTTCTACGCTCGCCGGTTCCTCTCCCGCCACGACCTGCCGGTCGAGGGCCTGGCGGTCACCGCCGAGTTCGGCATGGCGTCGCACCCGGCTCGGGTGGGGGAGGTCACGCTGCAGCTGCAGGTGCCGGCCGGGCTCGCCCCCGCCCAGGAGGCGGCGCTCCGGGCGGTCGCCGCGCACTGCACCGTCCACAACACGCTGCTGCAGCCCCCGCCCGTGCGCATCGAGCTCGCGGGGCTCGCGGTGGGCGCCGCGTGAGCACCGCAGCCGGCTGGGACACCCGACGTGGCGGGAACGGCGGCGAGCGTCCCGCCGTCGACGCGGTGGTCAGAGCCCGCCGCGGGGGACGCCCCATCGAGTCGCCCGGCCGGAGAGGAGATCACGGTGCAGCTTGACGAGACAGCCCTGACCGACGTGCTCACGCGACTCCGGCGGGCCGAGGGCCAGCTCGGCGGGGTCATCCGCATGATCGAGAGCGGTCGTGACTGCGCCGACGTGGTGACCCAGCTTGCGGCGGTGTCCCGTGCGCTCGATCGAGCCGGATTCCGGCTGATCGCCAGCGGGCTCCAGCAGTGCGTGCTCGCCCGCGAGGGAGGGGCGCCCGGCACGATTGACGAGGCGCAGCTGGAGAGGCTGTTCCTCTCCCTCGCCTGAGGCACACCGGTCCGGCGACGCGCGTCACCGGGTCTCGGCGGGGAGTGTCTCCCGCGGAGCACTCCCGCGCAGGGCGGCGAGGCAGGCGGCGGCCATCGCCGCCGCGGCCAGCCAGAGCGCGCAGGCGCCAAACCCGCTGACGAGCGCGGCGGGGTGCGCCAGGCGGGCGACGGCCAGGCTGAGGATGAGGGCGGCGAACGCCTGGCCCGCGGCCGTGCCCATCCCCCGGGTCATGTTGAGGACCCCGCTCGCCACCCCGGCCTGCCGGCGTGGCACGGCACCCATGATGGCGGCGTTGTTGGCGGGGGTGAAGACGCCGAGCCCGGCGCCCAGCCCGGCGAGCGGGAGGAGGAGGAGGGGGCCGCCCGGGTGGAGGAGGGCGAGGGCCCCCAGGCTCGCGGTCGCGAGCAGCATCCCCACGACGGTCGGGAGCCGCGCACCCAGGCGGTCGGCGGCGCGCCCCGCGAAGGGCGCCACCACGCCGAAGGCGAGTGGCATGACGCTCAGCTCCAGGCCGGTGACCCCGGGGCTCAGCTGCTGCGGCCCGCCCTCCAGGTAGAAGGCGGCTGCGTACAGCTCTCCGAACATCACCAGGTAGGAGAGGAGGCCGCTGGAGATGCCGGCGGAGAAGGCCACCCGGCGGAAGAGGCGCAGATCGAGCATCGGGTCGCGCGCTCGCCACTCACGGAGCAGGAAGAGGCCACCGAGGACGGCGCATCCCGCCAGCAGTCCGGCGACCCCCGCGGATATCCGCCCGCGGCCGTCGGCGAGAGACGTGACGGCGAGGAGGAGGGTCGCCACGGCGGGGACGAAGAGGCCCAGACCGCCCCAGTCGAAGGCCGTCACCCCCTGGAGGTGGCGGCTGCGCGGGATCAGGAACCAGGCCAGGAGGCAGGCGACGACCCCCACCGGCACGTTCACGAAGAAGATGAGCCGCCAGCCGCCGAGGGCGATCAGCAGCCCTCCCACGGCGGGGCCGAAGGCCAGACCGAGGGCCTGTGCCGTCCCCTGGATGCCGATGGCTCGTCCCAGGCGCTCCGGCGGCATGGCCAGGGCGATGATGGCGACGCTGTTGGCCTGGAGCATGGCCGCCCCCACCGCCTGGACGGCCCGAAAGGCGTCCAGGAAGCCGAGGCTGGGGGCCAGCCCGCAGAGCGCCGAGCCGGCGACGAAGACCATGAAGCCGTACGTGTAGAGGAGCTTGTGGCCGATCATGTCGGCGACCCGGCCGACCGCGGTGACCAGGGCGACGAGCACCAGCAGGTAGGTGAGCCCCACCCAGGTCACCGCCCCCAGCCCGACGTGGAAGGCGCCGTGCAGGGTGGGGTAGGCGACGGTGACGATGCTGGCATCGAGCTGGCCCATGAAGGCGCCGATGCAGACCGTGCCGACCGCCAGCCACTCCGCGTCGGGGCGATCGCGGACGCGCGCGGGTCGCGCGGGCTCGACCAGGAAGCGCCGCCATCCGGCGGGGACGGGCGCCAGCTCGTCCCCGGCTCGCGGCGGCAGGGGGTGCTGGGGGAGGGTGACGCCCGCGCGGGCGGCGGAGATCTGCTCCGGCCACCCCGCCACCGTGGGTTCGGGCTCGGCGGGTACACCAGCTGAGGTGTCGTCCCGGTGGGGCCCGTCCATCGTCGTCGATGATGCCATCCGCCCGTCGGGGCACGCCCCGGTCGGTCCCGCCGATCGTCGCTGCGCGCCGGCCCCTCCCCTCAGGATCGGCTAGTCAGGGACCGCCCGATCGGCGATCTCCAGGGCCGAGTCCAGGATCTCGAAGCCCAGGGCCAGGTCCTCCTCGCTGATGCAGAGCGGGGGATTGGTGTGGATGGAGCCGCCCGAGATCATGGTGTAGAGGCCGTGGTCACGCAGGTACCGCCCGATCGCCGCCATCTCGTCGCTGGTGCCGTTGAAGGGCGTCATCGGCGTGTACGGATCGCGCCGCCGGGCGAGCTCGATGATGCCGAAGAGGCCCAGGCTGCGATGGGCGCCGACGCTCGGGTGGCGGGAGGCGAGTCGCTCGTGGTGTGCGCGCAGCACCGGGCCCATGGCGGCGGAGCGCTCGATCAGCTTGTCCTCGACGTAGACGTCAAGGGTGGCCAGCGAGGCCGCCAGCGAGACGGGATGGGAGGAATAGGTCAGCCCTCCCGAGAACATCGTCGAGTCGAGCTGGGCGGCGACGTGGTCGCGCATCGCCACCGCGCCGAGCGGGAGGTAGGAGGAGGTGAGCCCCTTGGCCATGGTCAGCAGGTCGGGAACGGTGTCCCAATGCTGGACGGCGAACCATCGCCCGGTCCGTCCGAACCCCGCCATCACCTCGTCGGCGACCATCAGGATCCCGTACCGGTCGCAGAGCTCCCGCACCCCCTGGATGTAGCCGTCAGGGGGGATGAGGACGCCGTTGGTGCCCACGACGGTCTCCAGGAAGACGGCGGCGATGGTGTTCGGGCCCTCGTAGCGGATGACGTCCTCGAGCCCCTGGAGGCTCTCGCCCACGGGGCGCGGATCGCGCTCGCCCCAGCGGTGCGTGTCGGGGAACCGCACCACTCCGACCAGGCCCGGCTCGTTGGGCCATCGCCGCGGATCGCCGGTCAGCGATACGGCCCCGAAGGTCGCCCCGTGGTAGGCGCGGTAGCGGGCCAGCACCTTGTACCGCCCCGTGCACTGCCGGGCGATCCGGAGCGCGTTCTCCACCGCGTCGGCGCCACCCAGGGTGAAGAGGACCTTGTTGAGGTCGCCGGGCAGGACCTCGGCGAGCCGCTGCCCGAGCCGGGCCCGGACCTCGGTGACGAAGGCGGGCTGGACGAACTGGAGCCGGGTGGCCTGCTCGGCGATCGCCGCCACGACGCGCCGGTCGCCGTGGCCGATGTTGACCGACATCAGCTGGCTGTTGAAATCGAGGATGCGCCCACCCTCCGGCGTGTACAGCCAGACCCCATCGGCGTGATCGATGGCGATGGGATCCACCGCCCCCTGCACCGACCACGGGAAGAGGGTGTGGCGCTTGGACAGCGCCGCGATCTCCTGACTGCTCATCGCGGTGGCTCCGGCCTGCATGCTCATGCGCTCTCTCCCGGTGCTGTCCGCGGGAGGCGAGTCGGGCTCAGGGCTCCCATCGCGACACCACCACCTTCTTGCGGGTGTAGAAGTCGAGCCCGTCGGTCCCGTGGGCGTGCAGGTCCCCGTAGAAGGAGCCCTTCCAGCCCGAGAAGGGGAAGAAGGCGAAGGGCTGGGCAACGCCCACGTTGACCCCCACCATCCCCGCCTCCACGCGCTCGCGGAAGGCCCGGGCCGAGGCTCCGCTGCGGGTGAAGATGGCGGCCATGTTTCCCGTCGCCATGAGGTTCGCCTGGGCGATCGCCTCGTCGAGGCTCTGAGCGTGGGAGACCGAGAGGACCGGGCCAAAGATCTCCTCCCGGCCCGCCGCCATCTCGGGTCGCACCCCGTCGAGCACGGTGGGACCGAGGAAGAAGCCGGGCCGGTCCACCAGGGCGCGCCCGTCGGTGAGCAGGTGCGCGCCCTCGGCGACGCCGCGCTCGATGTGCTCGATGACCCGGCGGCGGTGCTCGTCCCGGATCAGCGGTCCCACCTGGACGCCGGGCTGGTCACCGGGTCCGACCACCAGCCGCTCCGCCTCCGTCCTGAGCGGCTCCATCAGCCGCTCCGACGCCTCACCGACCGCGACCACGACGCTCCCGGCGAGGCAGCGCTCGCCGGCGTTGCCGAAGGCGGAGTTGAGGATCGCGGGCAGGGCCAGCTCGAGGTCGGCGTCGGGCATGACCACCAGGTGATTCTTGGCACCGCCCAGGGCCTGGACCCGCTTGCCATGCCGGGCCGCCTCGGCGTAGACGTCGCGCGCCGCAGCCTCGCTGCCGACGAAGGAGACCGCTCGCACCGCCGGATGGGTGATCAGCGAGCGGCCCGTCTGGCCGGCGCCGTGGACGACGTTGAGCACTCCGGGTGGGAAGCCCGCCTCCAGGAACAGCTCGGCGAGGCGCATCGCGCCGAGTGGGGTCCGCTCCGAGGGCTTGAGCACGAAGGTGTTCCCCGCCACCACCGCGAGGGGAAACATCCAGAGCGGGATCATCACCGGGAAGTTGAAGGGTGGGATCCCGGCGACGACCCCCACCGGGAAGCGGTGGAGGTCCTGGTCGACCCCGCGTGAGACGTCGCGCAGGGTGCGGCCCTGGAGCAGGGTGGGGGCGCCACACGCGAAGTCGACGTTCTCGATGCCGCGCCGTACCTCGGCGCGCGACTCCTCGAGGGTCTTGCCATGCTGACGGGTGACCAGTGCGGCCAGCTCCTCCGCCGCCCGCTCCAGGAGCTCCCGGTACCGGAACATCAGCCGCACCCGCTCCATCACCGGGGTCGCGGCCCACCCCGGCCCGGCATCAGCGGCCGCCTCCACGGCGGCGGCGACGGCGGCCGGGTCGGAGAGCGGCACCTCCTCGATGACCTCTGCGGTGGCCGGGTCGAGGACCGGCAGGCGGTCACCGGACGGGACGCTGCGGGTGCCGGCGATCAGGTTGGGGATCACAGCGGGCCGTCCCCGGCGCGCATGAGCTGCTCAGCCGGCCGGACCCGCCGGCGGCGGAGGACGGTGAGAGGTCCGGGGAGGTCGATGGCCATGGGCGTCGCTCCGGTGCGGTGCTGAGGGGGAGGTGCGCGAACCAGCCGAGAGTCTATGGCACGCCGGCCACGGACGATCGTGAGCGTCGCGGTCCCAGCCTCACCGGCCCCTCGGTGTTGAGGGGACTGGGGGTTTGCCGGACACTCGTGACAATTGGATGATGTGGACGATGCGCACCCCGCACCCGCTGACGGGCTCCTGAAGCTGCGCCGCTCTGAGCCGGGGCTCGATTCCACCCAGAACCGGGTCGAGGCTGTCTACCAGGCGGAGCTGGACCACCTCCTCGCCCTCTGCACTCTGCTCATCGGAGGTCGGACCGCCGGTGAGGACCTCGCCCACGCCGTCTTCGCGGAGGCGCTGCAGCGTGAGCGGAGGGAGCCCGGGTATCTTCGCGATCCTGTCTGGCCGTGGCTGAGGACGGTCGCCGTCCGCTTGGCCTCGCGACAGCGGGCGCGGTTGCGCAGTGAGCTGGCACGTCTCCGTCTCATTGACAGAGACGTGCCGGACGACGCCTGGGATCGTCAGTCCGTCGACGTCGTGCGGGCCCTGCATCGCCTCCCTCCGAGGATGCGCACGTGCACCGTCCTCGCCTACTTCGAGGACCAGAGCACCGAGGCCGTCGCCGCCACGCTCGGTTGCTCCGCGAAGACGGTGGAGAACCAGCTGCGTGAGAGCCGCCGCCGGCTCCGGGGCTTCCTCGGAGCCGGCTACAGGGGTGCTGGTGATGACTGAGCCGGTTCCGGAGATCGACGAATCCACGCTGCGCACCCTCCTGCGGCACGCGGCCGCAGACATCGCCCGTTCACGGAAGCCCGTGTCGACACTGGCCAGGGGCGGCCTCAATGGGCTGCTGATGAGCCTATCGGTGGTGATGGGGTTCGCGGGGCTGTTCTGGCTCCTGCCGGCCATCTTCCTCATGACCCAGGGCTTCTCCGGCTTTCCGCTGGGAGAGGGCGGGGTGGTGGGTGGCCTCATCCTCTTCGCGGCCGGCCTTGGATTGATGAGGCTGGCGTGGGGTCCACACCGAGGCGGAGGCCGGGCCGGCACGGGAAGGGTGCGGGTGGGTCGACGGGCTCTCTCGACGCTCCTGCTGGTCGTGTCCATCGTGGTGATCTACGCAGGCGCCTCAGACCTCGTATTCGCCCTGCTCTCTCTCCTCACCCACCACTCGGATCCCCAGGGCGTCGTCCAGGTGGCCTGGGGTTTCCCGGAACTCGCCATCGGACTGGGGGTCATGCAGGCCGCGAGGCACGTGCGGCGAGGTTGACCTCGGGCTCGGGTCTCTAGCAGACCGGGACAGCCGGATCGAAGAAGGGAGTGCCGCTGAGGGAGCCTGAGGTTGCCCCGTCGTTGTAGAAGGCGTCGGCGCTCGCATAGTAGGCGTTGTTCCAGGGCGACGACGCGATCCGATACCACCAGGTGTTGCCGTCGGGCACCGCCATTCCGGTGGTTCGGCACGTGACCTGCACCGTCTGGTACTTCGCGATGGTGGGCCCCGTGCCGCTCTCGTTCATCTCGTTCGTGAATGTGCTGGTGACACCGCCCACGGTCTCAAAGTACTGGCAGCCCGCCGTGGTTGCGCTGGCACTCGAGGTCGAGCTGTGGGTGCCATCGGCGTCCACGACATATGCGCTGATCGACTCTGTGGTGTTGCACGAGTAGGCGATGTTCACGGAGCCCGCGCCGGACTGCGCGCCGCACCCTTTGGTGGTGCACACGGAGTAGTAACTGATGGCCAGACCGTTTCCGCCGCCGCCGCTCCAGTAGAAGTTGATCGAGTTGCCGTCCTGGGACGCTGAGACCGAGGGGGGGTTGGGCGCTCCGTAGACAATCGGGGTCGGGGTCGGCGTGGCCGAGGTCGACGCCGGGGCTGAGGTCGAGGTCGAGGCTGATGTCGTGGCGGGGGCTGACGTCGGGGCGGTGGATGACGTGCTTCCCTGTGAGCCGCCGCTCCCGTGCGAGCCACTGTTTCCCTGGGATGTGCCGCTGCCCTGGGAGGTGCTGGCGCTCTGGGCGGACACGGATGCCGCCGGCGCGGACGTCGTGGTCGGCGGTGACACGGTGGGGGAGGGGGACGTCGTCGATCTGAGTGAGCTGGAAACCACCGCGGTGGACGACGGGGTCACGACCGCAACGGCACCTGCGCGGGCGCCGTGGCCGAGTCCCGCCGACACGAGGAGGACCGCTGACCCCGCGACCAGCGCGAGGACCACCGCCGCGGCCGCAACCAGCCACACCCCGGACACCCTCCGGTGCCAGGCGTCGCGCTCGGCGGCCGGCACTGCGGCCCGACTGGCGGGCGCCGCCTTCGTAACACTCCTCGCAACGACGGCTGCGGCTCCCACCGGGGCCGCGATCAGCGTCGATGTGAACTGGCGCAGCAGCCGCACCCAGTCCCCGCACGCCGGCCGGGCACCCGGATCGTCGGAGAAGATGGGCATCAGCTCATCGAGGAGGCCGGGGTCCGCGGCGATCAGCCCGACCTCGCCGAGGCCGGCGCGCAGGGCGGCCGCATCGGAAGGTGGCTGGGCGCCCGTGAGGACGAAGTACGCAAGCCCCCCGAAGCTGTACCGGTCGGCGGCCGCCGAGTAGGCGCCGTGGTCGCGCACCTCCGGCGCGATGTAGGTGCCCTCGGCCCGCCCGGGA
>JBEKAP010000075.1:0-9259 GCA_050015875.1 Candidatus Dormibacteria bacterium
TTCCAGGCGATCCCGCTCGCGGAGCGCCCCGCCAGCCGGCAACCGATCGTCCCCACGCTCGGAAGGCCGCCTCGCGTCCACCTCTGGCACATCGGCTGCCAGATGAACGACGCCGACCACGAGATGCTCGCCGAGCGCTTCGCGGAGATCGGCTTCGTCCCCGACGCCGCACTGGACGACGCGGACCTCGCGGTGCTGATCACCTGCGCGGTGCGGCAGAACGCGGAGCAGAAGGTCTACGGCAAGTTCCGCGACCTCATCGAGTGGAAGCGGGCGCGCCCCGGCCGCGCCGTCGCCATGACCGGCTGCATGGCGGTCGAGCACGGCTCGGCCCTGCTCCGCAAGCTCCCCGACCTCGACTACCTCTTCGACGTGCGCGACAGCGACGGCTTCTTCGCGCGACTGCAGTCGGCTCACGGCCAGGACCTCGACGGGCCCGTGCCCATGCCCGCCTCCGACCGGCTGCTCGCCTACGTCTCGGTGATGGGCGGCTGCAACGAGATGTGCACCTACTGCATCGTCCCCTTTGTCCGTGGCCGGGAGACCAGCCGCCCGGTGAGCGAGATCGTGGAGGACGTCCACCGGCTGGTGGAGCGGGGGGTGCGCGAGGTGACCCTCCTCGGCCAGAACGTCAACTCCTACGCCGACCCGGCGACCGGCGCTGGCCTCCCCGAGCTGCTCGCCGCCGTCGACAGCGTCCCCGGGCTCTGGCGGCTGCGCTTCCTCACCTCGCATCCGCGCAACGCGGTCCCCGGGCTCTTCGAGGCGATGCGCGACCTGCCCACCGTCTGCGAGCAGCTCCACCTTCCCGTCCAGGCGGGCGACGACGAGCTGCTCCGCCGGATGCGCCGCATGTACACCGTCGAGGATTACCTGGCGAAGATCGCCGCGGCCCGCGCCACCGTTCCCGCCCTCGCCCTCACCACCGACATCATCGTGGGCTTCTCCGGGGAGACCGAGGCCGAGTTCCTGGGCACCGAGCGGCTGCTCAGGACGGTGCGCTTCGACGTGGTCCACCTTCAGGCCTACTCGGTCCGGCCCGGCACCGCCGCCGCCCGGCGTCCCGACGACGTACCGCTCACGGAGAAGAAGAGGCGGCTCAATCATCTCCTCGACCTCCAGCGGGAGATCGCGCTGCAGCGCAACCTCGCCCTGGTGGGGCAGCGGATCGAGATCCTGGTCGAATCGACGACCGAGGACGGGAGGCCGTTCGGCCGCACCCGACAGGGCAAGATCGCCCTGCTGCCCGCGGGCTCAGCCGCCGTCGGTGAGCTCTGCGAGGCCACGGTGCGCACCGCCAACGCCTGGCAGCTCACCGCGGACGTCGAGGCCGCGGCGGCCTGACCCCGGGAGCTGATGGTGAGGGGCCGAGAGCGCGCGACGCCCCCTCATCTGCGCGCCGACGACCTGCCCGCTGCGGGTCGCACCATTCACCTCGACGAGGCGGGGGACACGCCCATCCTCCGCGAGTACCGGGCCGTGAAGGCGGAGCATCCCGACGCGCTGGTGCTCGCCAGGCTGGGGGACTTCTACGAGCTCTTCGGCACCGACGCCGAGCTGGCCGCACCGATCCTGGAGGTGACCCTCACCGGCCGCGGATTCGGCGGCGCCGGGCGGCTGCCGATGTGCGGCGTGCCCCATCACGCCATCGCCACGCACCTCCGCCGCCTCCTTGACGCCGGTCACCGGGTGGTCCTCTGGGACCAGGTGGGGGAGGTGGTGGCCGGCCGGCTGGTCCGCCGCGAGGTCACCCGGGTGCTGAGCCCGGGCACGGCAGTGGACGCCGACCTCCTGGAGGCGAGCCGGGTGGCCCGCCTGGTCGCCCTGGTCGAGGGGGAGGGGCGGGTCGGCGTGGCCGCCTTCGACCTGGCCGGGGGTGAGCTGGTGGTGACGGAGGCCGCCGGCGGGATCGGCTCGGTCGCGCTGCGCGACGAATTGGAGCGTCTGGATGTCGCCGAGCTGCTGATCGCCGACCCGACCTCGGTGCCCCCATCGCTCCTGCCCGCGATCGTTCGCACCGGGCTGGCCCCGCCGCTCTTCGACGCCGGTCGGGCCGCCGAGCGGCTGGCCACCGCGACCGGGACCGTGAGCCTGCTCGGCCTCGGCCTCGACGAGATGCCCCTCGGGGTGCGCGCCGCCGGCGCGGTGCTCGGCTACTGCGAGCGCTCACGGGTCACGCTGGAGCCCGGGCTGCTGCGGGTCGTGCCCCGGCGGGGCGGCGAGCTGATGCGCCTGGACCCTCCCACCCGGCGCAACCTGGAGCTGCTCGAGCCCCTCGGCCGCGGGCCGAGCCTGGCCCAGCTGCTCGATCGCACCCGCACCCCGATGGGCGCCCGGCTGCTCCGGCGGCGGCTCCAGGAGCCGCTCATCGAACCCGCGCCGATCGGGGCGCGCCTCGCCGCCGTGGCGGCCCTGGTCGCCGACCGCGCTCGTCGCGAGGAGCTGCGCAAGCGCCTCGTAGCGGTCCGCGACCTCGAGCGGCTGGTGGGACGCGCGGTGCAGGGGCTCGCGTCACCGCGTGACCTGGGCGCCATCCGCGATGCGTGCGCCGCGCTGCCCGCCGTCGCCACCCTGTTGGACGGACTGCCGGGTGACCTGGACGGCGTGGCGGAGAGGTCCGTGCCGCCTCCGGAGGTCGCGGCCCGGCTGACCGCCCTGCTGGTCGAGGACCCGCCGGCCTCCGCCCGCGAGGGCGGCTTCGTCCGCGACGGGGCGGACGCCGAGCTGGACGGGCTGCACGCCTCGGCGGCGGAGGCCCGCGAATTCATCGCCGGGTTGGAGGGAGGCGAACGGGAGCGCACCGGCATCCGCTCCCTCAAGGTCGGGTACAACCGGGTCTTCGGCTACTACCTCGAGGTTCCCCACGCCCACCGCGAGGCGGTGCCCGCCGACTACGTCCGCAAGCAGACCCTGGTCGGTGCCGAGCGCTACATCACGCCCCACCTCAAGGAGCAGGAGACGGTCGTGCTCAGCGCGCGGGAGCGGGCGGTGGCCCGCGAGATGGAGCTGCTCGCCGAGGCCACCCGGCTGGTAACCACCCATGCCCCTGCCCTGCTCGGCTGCTCCGCGGACGTCGCCACCGCCGACGTCGCCCAGTCACTCGCCGCCGTGGCCGACGAGGAGGGCTGGACCCGCCCCGAGGTCGACCGCTCCACCGTCACCGACATCGAGGCCGGCCGTCACCCGCTCGTCGAGAGGAGCCTCGGCCGCGGCGCCTTCGTCGCCAACGACACGAGCCTGGACGTCGCCCACCGGATCGTGGTCCTGACCGGGCCCAACATGGCCGGCAAGTCCACCTATCTCCGCCAGGTGGCGCTGATCACCCTGCTCGCCCAGGTCGGCAGCTTCGTCCCGGCCGAGCGGGCCCGGCTCGGGGTGTGCGACCGCATCTTCACCCGGGTGGGTGCCCAGGACGACCTCTCGGCGGGCCTCTCCACCTTCATGGTCGAGATGGCCGAGACGGCGGCCATCCTGCGCCAGGCAACCGCCCGGTCGCTGCTCGTCCTCGACGAGATCGGCCGCGGGACCTCGACCTACGACGGGCTCTCCATCGCCCAGGCGCTCGTCGAGCACATCCACGACTCCCCGGGGCTCAACTGCCGCACCCTCTTCGCCACCCACTACCACGAGCTGACCGCCCTCGCCGACCAGCTCCCCCGGGTGGTCAACGCGCGCGTCGAGGTGGTGGAGGAGGGGGAGACGATCACCTTCCTGCACCGCATCCATCCGGGGGGCGCCGACCGCTCCTACGGGATCCAGGTCGCCAAGCTCGCCGGGCTGCCCGCCAGCCTGCTCGCCCGGGCTCGGGAGATCCTCGGTGAGCTGGAGTTGCACCGCCCCATCGAGGCCGACCGCCCCGCACCCGCCCAGCTCGACCTGGGTCTGGTGGCCCCCGCCGCCCACCCCGTCCTCGACGAGCTCGCCCAGCTGGACCTCGACGACATCACCCCGCGGGAGGCGCTCAGCAAGCTGGCCGAGCTGCAGCGCCGGGTGGGCCGATGATCGCTCCCATCCGTCTCCTCCCCCCCCAGGTGGCCGACGCCATCGCGGCCGGGGAGGTCGTGGAACGGCCCGCCGCCGCCGTCAAGGAGCTCTGTGAGAACTCACTCGACGCGGGGGCGACCCGCATCGACGTCGACCTGGAGGCCGGTGGCCTGGTGCGCATCGTGGTGGCCGACGACGGGAGCGGCATCCCCGCCGGCCAGCTCGACCTGGCGGTCGCCCGTCACGCCACCTCCAAGCTGGAGACCGTCGACGACCTGGCCCGGGTGCGCAGCCTCGGATTCCGGGGGGAGGCACTCGCCAGCATCGCCGCGGTCAGCGACCTCCGCATCACCAGCCGGACCCCCGGCGAGGAGGGCGCATGGCTGCTCCACTGCCGCGCTGGCGAGGCGCTGGAGCATCGGGCGGCGGCCCGCGCCCCCGGCACCACCGTCGAGGTCTGCGACCTCTTCCACAACACGCCGGCCCGTCTCGCCTTCCTCCGCAGCGAGCGCAGCGAGTCGGCCGCCGCCGTGCGCGCCGTCTCCGACCTGGCCCTCACCCACCCGGAGGTCGGCTTCAGCTGCCGGAGCGACGACCGACTGGTGCTGCGCAGCCCCGGCGGCACCCTGATCGACACGGCGGCGGCGGTCTTCGGCCGTGACGCCGGCGAGCTGATCGCGGTGGAGGGCGCGGGCGAGATCGCGGTGAGCGGTCTGATCAGCGAGCCGAGAAGCCATCGGGGGACGCGGACCGGGCTCGTCATCGTGATCAACCGGCGCCGTGTCCACAACCGCGCCCTGGTCGTGGCGGTGGAGGACGCCTACGCAGGGCTGCTGCCGGTGGGGAGGCATCCCTTCGGGGTGGTGGAGGTGACCGTGGATCCGTCCATGGTCGACGTGAACGTCCACCCCACCAAGCGCGAGGTCCGCCTCCGCGAGGAGGGACGGGTATTCAGCGCCGTCCAGCGCGCCTGCTGGGCCGCTCTGCAGGAGGCGCGTCTGAGCGTGGCCGGGATCCGCCCGCCCCATACGGGGGGTGACGTGGCCGGTGCGGCGGGCGCGGGCCAGCGGGGGCTGGAGCTGCGGGAGAGCCCGGTCTTCCGGATGCTGGAGCCCTGGCGCCACCCCATCCGGGAGGCCACCGGGGTTCGCGGGGCGCCCGGTGCCGATCTGGGGCGGAGCCCGGGAGACGAGCGCGCCGGGCTCGTCGACGCCGCCGGTGCGCAGGCCGGACCGATGGACGCCTCTCCGGGGGAGCCGGCGCTGCAGCAGGCGCCCGACCATCGCCTCTCCGATCTCGCCCCCCTGCGCCCGCTGGCCCAGACCTCCGATGGATGGCTGGTGGCCGACTCGCCGCGCGGCCTGGTGCTGGTCGACCCCCACGCGGCCCACGAGAAGATCCTCTACTCGGAGCTGCTCGCCGAGGGCGACGCCGCCCTTCGCGAGGGCCGTCCCGCGACCAGCCAGCTGCTCCTCGTCGACAGTGTGGTGAGCGTGGAGCCCGCCGCCATCGAGCGCCTCTCGGAGAGCTTCGAGACCCTCGCCGGCCTCGGCTTCCAGCTCGAGTCGTTCGGCCCCGGCCTGGTCCGCTGCGGCGCGGTGCCGGCGGCCGCGGCCTCCCTCGACCCGGCCCGGCTGGTCCGCGACCTGCTGGACGGCCTGCCGGGTGGCGACGACGCGACCGCCCGGCGGCGCCGGCTGGCGGCGCTCACCGCCTGCCACGCCGCGGTGCGGCTCGGCGAGCGCCTCGACGCGCGCGAGCAGCTCCGCCTGCTGGAGCGTCTGGTGGTGACGCCGGGGGGCCTGACCTGCCCTCACGGGCGGCCGACGGTGGTCGTCCTCGACGACCGCAGCCTCCGGCGGGCCTTCGGCCGGCCCACCGTCTGAGAGTGCCGGCTCCGCGCGGAGGTGGATACGTTCCGCCGGCATGAGGCTGTGCCACGCTTCCTCATACAGGGTCCGCCCGCACCCAGGCTCGAGGTTCGATGGACCAGACCCCCATCGCCAAGATGCTCCCCCCGGCCCGACCGACGGGCTGCCTCGAGCGCCCCGCGCTCGCGAATCGCTGCGCCGAGGTCCTGACGCACCGCCTGACCACCGTGGTCGCTGCCGCCGGCTACGGCAAGTCGACCCTGCTAGCGTCGTGGTGGGAGATGACCCGCTGCGCCTGGTACACGGCCGACCCCAACGACCGGGAGATGCCGTCGCTGGCGCTGCGGCTCATCGAATCTCTGCGCCTCCGCGTCCCCGAGCTGCGCAGCGAGCTCGCCATCGCCGTCGAGGGATTCTCCACCTCCGAGCCCAGCCTCCTGGCGCATTCCGACGCCCTGGGTTCGCGGCTGGCCCAGGTTCTCGAGGAGCACGTCGTCGACGATCTCGTCCTGATCATCGACGACGTCGACGAGCTCGGCGGGTCCGGCCCGTCGCTCCGTCTCATCGAGGCCCTCTGCCGCCACGCGCCTCCCCGGATTCACCTGGTGCTGGCCGGTCGCTCCCGTCCGCCCTTTCCCGTGGAGCGCCTCCGCGGTCGAGCCCAGCTACTGGAGATCGGAGGGGATCAGCTGGCCTTCACCATCGAGGAGGTTGCAGTACTCGTCGAGGCGCGCCTTGGTCCAGCGATCGCCGGTCTGCCCGAGCGTCTTCATCGCCTCGCCGGGGGCTGGCCGGCGGCGGTCGCCATGGCGGTGGAGGCTCTCCGCGAGACCCCGCCGGATCACCGAGAGGCGGTGCTGGCCGGCCTGGACAGGACCGGCACCCCGCTCTTCGCCTACCTGACCGAGGAGGTCTTCGCCCACCAGCCGGCGCTGGTCCGTGAGGTGGTGAGCCGGATGGCGATCCTCGACCAGTTCACCCCCCAGCTCTTCGACGCCCTGGGGATGGCGGACGCGCGCGCGGTGGTCGCCGAGCTGGCCCGGCAGAGCCTCTACGTGTTGGCCCGCGAGGACGGCTCCCTGGCGCTCCGCCCGCTCATCCGCGAGTACGCACTCGAGCACCTCCCCCTGCCCACCCACGTGGCCGGCGGCCTGCGGATCGCGGCCGCCGAGTGGTGGGACCGCACCGGCGACCCGGCGGCGGCCACCCGGATGCTGGTGAGCGCCGGCGCCACGCGTCGGCTGGCCATCCTGATGGCGGAGCGCGGACCCGCCGTGCTCGCGTCCGGACAGGTCGGGACCGTGCTCCAGGCCTGCCGCGCCATCCCCAGCGCTCTCCGGACGGACGCGATCGATCAGCTGGACGGCGAGGCTCGCCAGATCCAGGGGGATTGGGTGGGTGCGCTGAGCTGCTTCGAACGGCTCGCCGCCGGCCGCCACCAGCTCCCGGCGTCGCTGGCCCGGCGAATCGGGCTGCTTCACTATCTCCGCGGGCATGTGGACACCGCCCTCGAGGTCTACCGTCGTGGCCTCGACGACTCCGCAGCAGACCCGGTGGAGATGGCGCTCCTCCTGGCGTGGACGGCGACGGCGCACTGGCTGCGCGGCGACGTCGAAACCTGTCGCGACCTCGCCGGGCGCGCCATGGAGGCGGCCGACGGCTGCGGCGACGGCCGAGCCCGCGCCGCCGCCCACACCGTGCTGGCGATGCTCGCCGCCCAGGACGGTGATCGCCGAGCCAACGATGCCCATTACCTGCTGGCGCTCCGGGCCGCCGAGGACGCGGGCGACATCCTCCAGACCGTCCGAATCCGGACCAATCGGGCGTCCCACTTCCTCGAGGAGGGCGAGTATCCGGAGGCGCTCAGGGAGTTGGAGCTGGCGGTCCGCCTGGCGGAGCTGACCTCCTTCGCCAACTTCCATGCCCTGAGCCTCTGCAACCGCGGAGAGACGAGACTGCGGATGGGCCAGCTCGACGAGGCACTGGTGGACCTGGAAGCCTCCCGTGCGCGGTATCAGGAGATCGGCTCCGACATGATCGCCTACCCGCTCTGCCTGATCGGGGAGGTCCACCGGGAGCGGGGCAACCTCGCCCAGGCCCGAGCGGCATACGAGGAGGCCGCGGCCATCGCGCAGGTGTCCGGTGATCAACAGGCGCTGGTGCCAGCCCTGGCCGGCCTCGCGACCGTGCTCGCCGCTGACGAACCGCGGCGGGCGAGGGATCTTGCGGAACAGGCGGTCGCAGCGGGCACCGGCCTCGACTACGTCGCCGCGGTGCTGGCTGCCGGCTGGGTGGCGACCGTGAACGGTGACCGGACGCGTGCTGGCGAGCTGGCGGTGGCCGCCATCACCGCCGCCCGCAGCCGCCGGGATCGCGCCGGGCTCGCCCAGGCCCTGGCGCTTGCGGCCATGAGCTCGGAGCGGCCAGGTCGTGAAGTCCAGCGGCTGCGCGAGGCACACACCATCTGGAATGAGGTCGGCAATGCTCTGGGGAAGGCCCAGGTGGAGCTCGCCCTGGCGGTGGTAGAGCCCGGCTCGGGGTCGTCGGGGCGACGCCGGCAGGCGGAGCGGACGCTGGAGGCGCTCGGGGTGCACGGCCACCGCGGGGGCAGTGCCGCCGCCGGTCTGCTCGCCTTGGTGAGCGGCCGCATCTTTGCGGGGGTGCGCATCGAGTCCCTGGGCGGGTTCGCCCTGCTTCGCGGCGGCCAGATGGTCCGGCCCTCGGAATGGCAGTCGAAGCGGGCCCGGGAGCTCCTCAAGCTGCTGGTCGCCCGCCGGGGCCGCCCGGCTTCCCGCGCCTATCTCATGGAGGCGATGTGGCCCGATGAGGACCCCGACAAGCTGGCCAACCGCCTGTCGGTTGCTCTCACCACGGTGCGGACCGTTCTCGACCCCGAGCGGCGTTCGTCCTGCGACTACCTCGTGGCTGACAAGGATTCGGTCGCGCTCAACGTGGGTGTGATCGACATCGACCTGGAGGGGTTCCTCGCCGCGGCGACCGAGGGCCTGGCCGGCGTCCGCCGCGGGGACCTCGAGGCCGCGCTCCCGGCGCTCGAGGCCGCCGCCGCCGCCTATTGCGGCGACTTCCTCGAGGAGAACCCCTACGACGACTGGGCCGTTCCGGCCCGCGAGGAGGCCAGGGCGGCGTACGTGGCCGTGAGCCGTGCCCTCGCCCTCCGGGCCTCCCAGGGGCCCGAACCCGATGCTGCGGTCCCACACCTCCTGCGCATCTTGGAGATCGACCGCTACGACGAGCCCGCCCATCTCGCCCTGGTGAGCGCGCTCGCCGGCGCCGGCAGGCACGGCGAAGCCCATCGCCACTACCTCAACTCCCGGCGCGCCATGGACGAGCTGGACGTCGAGCCGGCGCCCTTCCCCGGCGGGCGCCGGCCGGCTGCGAGTGCG
>JBEKAP010000076.1:0-9257 GCA_050015875.1 Candidatus Dormibacteria bacterium
CCTGGACGTCGACCGCAACCGGCGCCGCGGCGCTTCCGAGGAGGGGTACCACGTCGCTGCCGCCGGAGAAGGCCCAGACGCTGCCGGCGGGGGACGTCCCGGGCGGGACGAGCGGGACGCTGCCGACACCCTCACTGCCCGGGTACGGCTGGCTCGGCGAGGCGGAGGTCGCGGTCGATTGGTCGGCGACGATCCCGAGCGGCTGGAGCACCGCCGCGGCCGCGTCGGGGTCGACCACGGCGAGGATCACGTCTCCACCGTCCCGGAGGAAGGCGGTGAGGACGGCGTCGTCCTGGACGGTGTAGGCGTACTCGTCGAGGGGGGCGGCCGAGATCAGGACGTCGGCGCCCCCCAGGGTGAACTCGGAATCGATCCGGTTGACGTCGTCGCCGATGGCGTGCAACCAGTCGTAGAGGGCGAGGGTCCCGACCTTGTCGTTGCCCGTGCTGGTGTAGTCGTCGGTGCCGGTGGAACCCGGGGCGCCGAGCACGAGGACCACCACCAGGATGGCGAACACCGCGAGGAGGATCGCGACCGGGGCGGCGTTGGACCGTCTCATGCCGGGGGGCGCCCCCGAGCCGGGAGGGCGCGGATCGCCTGGCACTCACCCCGCACCTCCTCCCAGTGGTCGGCGTCCACGGGGGCATCGGAGTACCAGGCGCGGTCGAATCCCGCAGCGGCCGGCGCCAGCCGGGCGGACAGCTCGGCGTCGCCGCCGGCGTGGGCGAGCAGCTCCGGAGTCGTCCACGCCGCCTGCACCGGGAGCCTCCCGCGCTGAACCAGGCTGACGAGGGCGCTCCGGAAGGCCCGGCGAACCGCCTCGCGGAAATCGCCGCGCTCGGACGCCGCGAGCGCTCCGGCCCACTCCTCCTCGGCATCGGTCGCGTCCGGGACCGACCCCTGGTCGGGCGCCGGTTCCTCCCCCGAGGCGATCACCTGGCGGATCCGCCAGGTGGCGATCGCCACCACGACCGCGAGCACGAGGGCGGTCAGGATGATGGTCGCGAGCGGCCCGAGGGTGCCGACCACGTGGCCGAGGAAGCTGCCGATGGCGTCGAGCACCCGCTGGACCCAGTTGGTCGTGGCTGGCTGATCCAGGTTGGCGAAGGTCGGGGAGCGGTACACGCCGGCGAGCGCCTGACGCTCCGTGCTCGTCTCGGCGCCGCACGCGGAGCCGCCCGAGGCCTGGAGGGTCGTGACCGCGGCGCCGAGCAACGCCTCGGCGCCCCCCACATCGCCGTCCTGGAGATCGGAGATCACCGGTTCGAGCGCGGCGGTCGCCGCGTCCTGGGAGGCGAGCGCCTGGAGCTGCCGTACCGCATCCGGGACGGAGGAGCCTGCCTCGAGGTCGTCCCGGATCTGGCGCAGCTGGGCGACGTACGCGGTGCTGCATCCGGATGCCGCGGCCGGAGCGGCGCCCATCAGGAGGGCGGCCGCGCTGGCGAGGAGCGGCAGGACGAGGAGGGATCGGCGGCCGGACTTCACTGTCAGAGCGACTGGGCGAGCATCTCGATATCGAAGGCCTCGCGGCGGATCCGGATGTCGTAGTAGACGAGTGTGAGGAGGATGAGGATGAAGGGCGAGGTGAAGATCTGCACGACGCCGGTGGCGAGCACCTCGATGATCGCCCGGGTGCTGAGCGGCAGTGCCGTGACGAAGACGTCGGGCAGGATGCCGAGGATCTCGCTGATGATCCCGCTCACCAGGCCGATCACGATGTAGAAGAGGACGATCCGCCAGAACGAGCCGCGGGTGAGCTGCATGCTCCGCCGGAGGGCCGCGACCGGGGCGAGCCGCTCCAGGACGACGGCCTGGATGCCGAGACACATCCTCACGTAGGTGAAGAGAAGGTAGACGACCCACCCGATCAGGAGCACCAGGAACACGCCGGTGACGGCGGCGCCGGAACCCGACAACGCGACCAGGAAGGCGAAGAGGGCAGCGATCGCGAGTGGCCCGATCCAGATCCCCAACTCGAGCAGGACGTAGCCGATCAGCCCGCGGATCCGATGCCACACCGTGCTGAGCGCGGGGCCCACCCCGGTGGTGCGGTCCAGGTACTCGTCACCGACCACGCGGATCACCGCCCCCTGGGCCAGGGGCAGCAGCAGGACGAAGTAGGCGAGAGAGATGGCGAGGACGGTGAGCTCGGCGGCGAATACCGGGCCCAGCGCGCTGATGGGGATGGTCTGCCCCGAGTCGGCTCGCGAGGAGAAGGAGAGGATGGTCGCGAGCGGGGATTGCTCGAAGAAGAACTGCACGGCGAGGTAGGGGAGCTGGAAGAGAGCGGTGATCGCCAGGATGACCAGGAACTTCCGGCGGTAGACGGTGAAGGTCGAGTCGAGCAGCTCACCGAAGGACTGGGCCCGGAACCGGCCCGAGCCGGTGACCGGAGGCGCCCAGGCCCAGGTGGGGAATCCGGCGGGGGAGCCGGGAGGCCCGTAGCCGGGTGGTGGGCCGTACCCGGGAGGAGGCCCGTAGCCGGGAGGAGGCCCGTAGCCGGGTGGTGGGCCGTAGCCGGGAGGAGGCCCGTAGCCGGGAGGAGGCCCGTACCCGGGAGGAGGCCCGTAGCCGGGAGGAGGCCCGTGGCCGGAGGGTGGGCCGTAGCCGGGGCCGGGAGGGACGCCGTACCCGGGAGGAGGCCCGTACCCGGTCGGCGGCGGATCGGCCGGCGCCGAGTCCCCGCCCGGCGGGAGAAGGGAGCCGGGCGGAGGGTATCCCGGCGGAGGCGTGGGGGCGTCCGGCTCGGACATCGGCCCATTGTCGGCTACGCCGGTGGTGCCTGCGTCTGACCGTCACGTCCTGTTGCAGCCTGCCGGTGAGGCCTGCCGGCCCGCGTCAGGGCGACGGGGACCCCTGGCTTGGACCCGCGCTGTCCCGGCGCCTCCGGAAGGCGAGGGCCTGGAGCACGCGCTTCACCCCGGCGTTGTCCACGACCATGCGGGGACGCTGCTTGCGGTCTCGCCGCCGGTTTCGCGCACGCTCGCGGTCGTCCAGACCGTCGGGCTCGTCGTCAGTGGCCATGGGGCGACTGTATCGCGCGGCGCCCGGCCCGGCCCGCCCTCCGGAGACCTGCCTTGGAGGCGCGGCCGAAGGTCTCGGTTAGATGGCGGCCGGGTGGAGCCGGTGGCCGCGGTGCCCGACGATGACCCGCACCCCGATGGCGGCGGCCACCGCGGTCACCGCGGCGGCACCCCCGATCACCGCGACACCGCGACCGTCGAGCCGCTGCCAGAGGTGGCGGTGCGCCCGGAGGGCAGCCTCCAGCTGGAGGAGGGACTCCGCGTAGATGCGCTCACGGTCGGCGGGGCTGAGGCTCCCCACCCGGTAGGCATCGCCGATCTCCGCGGCGAGCTGGACGAGGCCCCGAAGCGAGGACGGGAGATCGTCCACGCTCGCCCCGATCCGCTGGCGGTTGAGGGCGGCATCGAGCCGCTCGACGTCGTCGATCATCCCCGCTCCTCGGCTCGTCCCGGTGGGACGAGGGGAAAACGCCGCCCGTGCCGCTCTCCGCGTGGCCCGGCGGCGCGGCGCGTCTCCTCGGGCAGGGGTGCGCCGAAGCGCTTGCGCAGGGTGGTCAGGGCGCGGAAGGTGAGCAGCTTCACCGCCCCCTCGCTGCGGCCCATGATCTCGGCGATCTCGCGGTTGTGCATCTCACCCGCGAAGCGCAGCGCCACCGCCTGGCGCTGGTCGTCGGGGAGCGCCCGGACGGCGGCGCGGACCTCGGCGGCGCGGTCGCTCTTCTCGATCTCCTCGAGGGGCGACGGCTCGTCGCTCGCCAGGCCGGGAGCCAGCTCGATCCAGGCCGGCCGGCGCCGCTGCCGGGCCACCAGGTTGGAGGCGACCCGGTAGAGCCAGGAAGAGTAGGGGACGCCGCGCCACTCGAAGCGCGGCAGCTCCTCCAATCCCTTGGCGAAGGTGGCGGCGGTCACGTCCTCTGCGAGCTCCCGATCCCTGGTGATGGTGTAGGTGTAGGCGAAGATCTGGTCGACGTAGCGCTCGTAGAGCGGCGCGAACGCCGCCCTGTCCCGCTGGGCCGCCAGGATCAGCTGACGCTCCTCCTCGAGCTCGGCATCGGTGCGACGTGCGATGTCAGCGCCTCCCTCGAGGTGTCACCCAGCAGAAGCCGACCGCCTGGGCGCCGTTACGCCGGGCGGATGGCCCTCGGCCGGAGATAGGAATGGAGCCCGGCGGGGGCGGCGCCATCCCAGCCTCTCGGCTCATCCCTGCACCAGCCCGAGGCGGCGGCCCGCGTCGGCGAAGGCGTCGAGCGCGCGATCCAGCTCCCCGGTGGTATGGGTGGCGGTCACGATGGTCCGGACCCGGGCCCGGCCGACGGGCACGGTCGGGAAACCGATGGCCTGGGCGAAGACGCCCCGCCCCAAGAGCAGGTCGGAGAGCTGGGTGGCGATCGGGGCCTCGCCGCAGATCACCGGCGTGATCGGGGTCTGGCTGGCTCCGGTGTCGAAGCCCAGCCCCGAGAGCCCCTCCTTGAAGTGGCGGGTGTTGGCCCAGAGCCGCTCCATCAGCTCGGGCTCCGACTCGAGGACGTCGATGGCGGCGACGCAGGAGAGGGCGACGGCAGGCGGGTGGCTGGAGGAGAAGAGGAAGGGGCGGGCTCTCTGGATGAGGTGGTCGCGCACGGTCTGGCTGGCGGCGACATAACCGCCCACGACCCCGACCGCCTTGGAGAGGGTGCCGATGTTGAGCGCCACCCGGCCATGGAGGCCGAAATGGTCGGTGCTCCCCCGCCCGTGGTCGCCGAGGACGCCGGTGGCGTGGGCGTCGTCGACCATCACCGCCGCCCCATGGCGCTCGGCACGCTCGACCAGGCCGGGGAGGGGGGCGATGTCCCCGTCCATCGAGAAGACTCCGTCGGTGACCAGCAGGATGCGCCGGTACCCCTTGGCCTGCGCCTGCGTCAGGGCCCGCTCCGCATCGTCGAGGTCGCAGTGCTCATAGAGGATGCGGTCGGCCCTGGAGAGCCGGATGCCGTCGATGATCGAGGCGTGGTTGAGCTTGTCACTGACGACGACGTCCCCCTCCTCGAGCAGCGAGCTGAGGACGCCGACGTTCACCGTGTAGCCGCTCTGGAAGACGAGCGCCGCCTCGGTCCGCTTGAAGGCGGCGAGCCGCGCCTCGAGCTGCTCGTGGACCGACTGGGTGCCGGCGATGGTGCGGACGGCTCCGGTGCCGACCCCCCACGCGCGCGCTCCCTCGACCGCCGCCGCGACCAGGCGGGGGTGGGTGTTCAGGCCGAGATAATTGTTGCTGCTCAGGTTGATCAGCGTCTTCCCGGCGATCGTCACCTCGTGCCCCTGCGGCGATTCCAGGACGCGCAGCGCGTGGTACAGGCCATCGGCGCGGAGCCGGTCGAGGTCGGCGGCGAGCGACCTGTCGAGCGCCTGGACGGCGTCGGAGCGGATGGGAATCTCGGTCATGGCTGCAGCGACACCTTGCCACAGCGTCCGGATTTGATGAGGCGGATCGCCTCCTCGATGTCGGCCATCGCGAAGCGGTGGGTGATCAGCGCCTGCGCATCGATGGCACCGCTGTGCAGGTACCGCGAGGTCTCCTCCCAGGTCACGAAGAGGCGGCGGCCGGTGACCCCGTGGAGGGTGACCCCGCGCATCACCACGTCCTGGGAGAGGTCGAGGCTGGTGGGTTCGTCGCCGATCCCGAGCAGGGCGACCCACCCGCCGGAGCGGACCGAGCGGGTGGCCGCTACCACGGCCGCCGAGGCGCCGCTCATCTCCAGAGCGCAGTCGACCTCGCCGCCCGCGGCCCGGCGGACCTCCGCCTCGGCGCTTCCCACCCCGGCCTCGACCAGGGCATCCGCCCCCATCCTGGCCGCCAGCTCGAGGCGGTACCGGTTGGGCTCGACCGCGATCACCCGGGCCGCTCCGCGTGCCTTGGCCACGGCGACCGCGGCGCAGCCGATCGGACCGCAGCCGAAGACGGCGACCGTCGCCCCCCGCAGCTCCCCGTACGAGCAGGCGTGGACGGCATTGCCGAACGGCTCCATGGCGGCGGCGACGGCCGGGGCCATCTCGGCGCCGACGGGCCAGACGTTCTCGGCGGGGAGCGCCACCAGCTCTGCGAATCCGCCGTCGACGTCCACCCCCAAGATCCGGGTGGCGGCGCAGACGTGGAAGTCGCCGCGCAGGCAGGCGGGGCAGCGATGGCAGACGAGATGGGATTCGACCGCGACCCGGTCCCCGACCCGCGCCCTACCCTCCGCCCCCTCACCGACGGCCAGCACCTCGCCGCAGATCTCGTGGCCCATGACCCGGGGCAGGTGGACCCGGGCCCGCGCCCAGGGGTTCCAGTCGTAGAGGTGGATGTCGGTTCCGCAGATCGAGGCGGCGACCACCCGGAGGAGGACCTCGCCCGGGCCGGCGGCGGGCTCGGGCGCTTCGGTGATCGACACACCGGGGTGGGGAAGGGCCTTGACGACAGCACGCACGGCGGCCCGATTATGAGCGCGGGGCCGGCTCCGGCCCTCCGTGGATCAGGGCGCCGAGGCGGTTCCGGGGCCCGGCGCGCGGGGCGCGGAGGCCACCCTCTGGATCAGGGCCCGGAAATGGAGGAGGGTGGTGGGGACGAGCAGGGGGAGGCCCACCACCAGGTTGGCGAGGGTGACCGGCCCGCCCCAGACCTTGACCAGCATGCAGACGAAGAGGACCAGGCCGGTCGCCATGGTGCTGTAGCGGCCCCAGTAGGTCCGGACCAGCTCGGGCCGCCGCCGGAGCAGGAAGACGACCGGCGTCAGCAGCAGCGGGCCGACGTAGCGGACCACGATGAGGACCGCCAGCCACCAGGCGAAGATGCCCAGCCAGACGCTGCCGAGCGCGCCGACGCTGAAGAAGAGCGCGTCGGTGGCGGGGTCGATCGCCTTGCCCAGCTGGGTCACCGGGCCCCAGCGCCGGGCCACCCAGCCGTCGACAGCGTCGAGCATCCCGACCGATCCGCCGATGAAGATCCAGAGGATGAGCCCGAGCCGGCCGGGGAGCGACCAACCGGTGCAGAGGAGGAGCGGCGGGCAGAGCCAGGCACGGATCGCCGACAGCCCGTTGGGCACGCCGTAGACGTCGACGCCACTGCCGTCGGGACGGACCAGCATGGCGGCGCCCCCGGCCATGACCACCGCCACCAGAAGCCAGCAGCCGAGGGTGATGAGGGCGGCGACGGCCCAGCCCCCGCCGTGCAGCCCGGCGATGACCAGGGTGAACGCCTCGCCGGCGACCAGCCCGAGCGCCAGCCAGCCACAGAGCGAGTGGCGCAGGCGCGGGCTGGCGCGGAGCCGGTCGGACGACTGAGTGAGGAGCCCGATGAGGCCCGAGGCCCCCGATGTGACCGCGGCCGGAGCCCCTACTGGATCACCAGGCAGGTGATGGTCTTGAACACGCCCTCGGCGGCCTGGACCTTCTCGACGATCAGCTTGCCGATGCCGGCGATGTCCCGCGCCTCCACCTCGGCGATCACGTCGTACTCGCCGCTGATGGGGTCGGCCTTGAGGATCCCCTCCTGGCCGCGGAGCTTGCTGGCGACCTCGAGCGACTTGCCGGCGGTGGCGCTGATGAGCACGTAGGCGCGGACCATCTTCTCCCTCCGAGTGTGAGCTGCGGGGCGAATGTACCACGCTGCCGCGGGCACCCCGAGCACCCGCAACCGTCGGCCGCCGCTCCGCCCGGGGGGACCGCCGCCGAGCGCGGTCGCCGCGCTCCGCCACCCGCGATTAGCATGGACGTCGTGTCACTGAGATGGGCATGGCTGGCGGCGATCCTTCTGACCCCCTTCCTCCAGAAGCTCGCCCGCAGGCGGCAGGCGGGACAGCCGGTGATGGACATGGAGGGCGTCCGCTCGCGGGTGGCGTCGGCCCGGGAGCCGGTGGCGATCGCCGGCCTGGTGGTGATCGTCGCGGTGCTCGCCTGCTGCTGCGGTGCCCTGCTCGCCGCCGGGGTCACGGCCCTGCTGCTCAGCCCTCAATGGCTGGGGGGAGTGCTCGTCGCCGTGGCCGCGGCGTGCGCGCTGGCCGCGGTGCCGGAGGTGCGCGGCATCCGGCGGGGGCTCCGCGCCCGGCGCCTCCGGCTCCACGGCGATGACGTGACCCGCGAGCTGGACGGCAGGCCACCGACGTAGGCGAGGGGTGATCGCTGGGCCGGATCCCCACCGAGCACCACCGGACCGGACCACAATCCCCACATGGCGAAGAGCAGCGGACGCGGCCACCTGACCGCCCTCACCGGGCTGGTCGCCGCCATCGGCGGGCCCATCGCCATCACGGCACTCCTCAGTCTGGTCGGCTCCGCATCGGCGCGGGAGTACGTCTTCCTCTACCTGGCCCTGGTGGCGGTGCTCGGCACCCTGACCGGGCTACCCTCCGCCCTCACCGCCGCAGCCCTCAGCTTCGTGCTCGTCGACTACTTCTTCGTCCCCCCCGTGCACACCCTGACCATCGCCGACCCCAGCGACCTCATCGACCTCGTCGTCTTCGCGGCGGTGGCGATCGCGGCCGGCGGGGTGGGTTCGGGACGCCGCCATGCCCAGATCGAGGCGGAGCACCTCACCGACCAGCTGCGCCACACCAACGCGCAGCTGGAGCAGCTCGAGCGCGAGCAGGCGGAGGCGGCGGCGGTCGCGGTGCGGCTCGCCCAGACCCAGCAGCAGGTCCGGGTGCTGGAGGCGTCGGATCGCCTGCGCTCCGACCTGCTCGCCAATGTCTCCCATGAGCTGCGCACGCCGCTCGCGAGCATCCTCACCGGCGCCACCGACCTGCTGGGACGCCCGCGGCTGCCCGCTCCGGTCCACACCGACGTGGAGGCGATCATCGGCCAGGCCCGCCGCCTGGAGCGCCTCGTCTCCGACCTGCTCGACATGGCCCGGATCGAGGCGCACGCCCTCACCCTGGACCCGATCGAGATCGAGCTGGGCGACGCCGCTGAGGCGGCGGCGGCCCGGCTGCGGTTGGCGTCCCCGGGACGAGCGGTGGCGATCAGCCTGCCCCCGGACGGGCTGGAGGTGCTCGCCGACTGGGATCGACTGGGCCAGATCCTCGACAACCTGCTCCAGAACGCCGACCGTCACGCGCCGTCGGGGACGCCGATTCTCGTCGAGGCGGCCCCGGGCAAGCGCTCGATGGTCGTCATCCGTGTCATCGACCAGGGACCCGGTGTGCCGGTGGAGCAGCGGGAGCGGATCTTCGAGCGTTTCGTCCGCGGGGTGTCCGACGGGGAGACCGCGGAGCAGGGCCAGGG
>JBEKAP010000077.1:0-9235 GCA_050015875.1 Candidatus Dormibacteria bacterium
GGCGATCTGGCCGATCGGGTACCGGCCAGGATGGCGGCGCCGACGAACATCCAGAGTGCCAGCTCCCCGAGCACCCCCATGCGCATCCAGACGTAGAGCACGCCGTTGTGAGGGACATAGGCGATGTTGCTGTCGATGTTGCTGATGTCGACGATCGGGTAGCTGCTGTAGTCGATGGGCACCCCGAAGCCGAAACCGACGATCGGGTCCTGCTTGATCATCACCCCGAGGTTGGCGTCCTCGGCCACGCGATACGCGTTGGACTCGGAGTCGCGGGCGTCGGGAGCGATCCCGGAGCGCACCGCGACCGCCACCTCGGCGAGGGTTCCGCTCCCGTTCCACTCCACGGGCAGGTAGACGGCGAACAGCACCAGGCCGGTGACGCAGACGCGGCGGATCAGCCGGCGGCGTTCGGGGAGGGCGATGTAGGTGAGCAAGATCATCACCGCCAGCTCGGCGGCGATGATCAGGAACGCGTCGCGCCGCGTGTTGCCGATGTCGGCGATGACGACGAACGGGGCCAGCGCGGTGGCGGTGGCGCGCAGCCGGCCCCGCTCCCCGTAGAGCCAGAGGCAGAGGGTGAGGATGAGGAAGAGGCTGAAGAAGATGGACTCCTCGTGGGCCAGGATGGCCTCGGGACGAGGGATCTCGTTGCGCGTCTCGAAGAAGATGTACACGCCCTGCAGCGCCTTGAGACCGCTGCCGACGACGAAGGTCCAGAGCACCGCCTGCACCGCCCTCCGGCTCCGGATCACCTGAGAGGCGAAGATGTAGGTTGCCCCGAGGTAGATCCACGGCCGGATCTCCCAGAGCGCGGCGGTGGTATCGGCGCTGCCGCCGCTCTCCATGAGCCCGCGGACCAGGGCGACGATGGCGAGCAGCACCATGATCCCGAGCGTGGCGGACACCTGGGTCCGGGGCACCGCCAGCCGGCGTTCGGTCGCCGCCCGCGTCAGCCAGACGACGAGCAGCAGGACCACCGCGATGTCGATCGGGCTCATCACCAGGCCGGAGGCCCCCAACCCGCTCTGCAGGCTGGTCCAGATCGGGATCTTGTCCGTGAACGCGTCGAGCCCCGGGATGCCGACCGAGTACTCGAACTGCTCGACCATGGTGGAGCAGGCGAGCAGCGTCACCACCCCGGTGGCGGGCTTCCACCACCAGACGAAGGGCAGCGCCAGGACCACCGCCAGGGCCATCGGGAGGTACGGACGCCCGCCGCTCAGGAGCCCGGCGGCGAGGCCGAGGAGGATGGCGAGGAGGACACCGGCGACGGACGCGACCCGGACCCGGAGGCGGGCGTTCCGCTCGAAGAGGGCGGCGGAAGGGGTGACGACGGCGAGCGAGGTCACACCTTGCCCAGGCCGATCCAGGCGTAGCCGAGTGCCACCACCGTGACCAGCAGGGCGAGGGCCTGCGCCTGCCGGGGCCGGGAGCCACAGCGCAGGCTCACCGCGACCAGAGCCGCGATGGCCAGCACCGGCCAGGTCACCGGGTGTCGCCCAGAGAGCGCCGGATCCAGGTGGGCACCTTCGAGCGCACCCCGTTCAGGATGACCGGCGGGGGAGACGCGAGCTTCGACACCGCCTCCTTCACCTGGGGCAGCGGCACCACGCCGGCCCGGACCACCATGATGGGGGTACCGCACAACCGGGCGGCGTCGGCACCGGTGGTCGATTCGAGCAGTGGGGGCAGGTCGAACACCGCCACGTCAGCCCACTCCGAGAGCTGCGAAAGGATGGTGCTCTCCGCGAGGCGGTTGAGCCCGCGCGGGGCGTCGTCCCGCGAGCGTCCGGCGCTCAGCAGCCAGACGTCGCCCACGATCCGCTGCACGTAGTCCTCGACGCTGTTGTGTCCCTGCACCAGGTCACCGATCCCCGGCCCCTCGCGAAGTCCGAGGCGCTCGTGGAGAGACGGCTGCTCCAGGTCGAGGTCGACGAGCACCACCCGGCGTTCGAAGTCGAGCCACTCCACGAGGGCGAGCGCGGTGGCGATGCTGCTGCGCCCCTCGCCGCGCACCGTGCTGGTGACGCCGTATGCGCCATGCCCGTTCTGCCCGATCCGCTGGAGCGCCTCGCGGGCCCCGTGGAGCAGCGCGGGCGGCACCAGCTCGCGGGCCTCCCGGGTGATGTCCAGGTCGGCGCCGCGGGTCACGCCCTGCGAGCGCGCCGCCGGGAGCGCGGAGAGCGGGGCGAGGCGGGAGGGTGCGACGTCGCCGGTCATATCTGATTCCCCCGAAGCGTGCCGGCTGCGGACGGTGGGAACCGTCCGATGGTGGCGGCCACCTCCAGGCCGAGGGCCCGGCGGATGTCCTCGGCCCGACGCGAGGTGCGGTCCATGGCAGTCAACGCGGTGATCAGGAGAACACTGACCAGGAGCCCGACCACGAACCCGGCCAGGCCGGTCTCGAGCAGCTTCTTGCTGCTGCTGACCGGGGTGCCGTTGGCCGACGGCGCGTCGAGGACCTGGAATCCGGTCTGGCTCGCGACGTTGGCGAGGCTCAGCTCGGCCGACTGGTACTGGGCGAGCACGGACTGGTACGAGGTGGTGTCGAGCGTCACCGCCTGGGCCAGCTCGGTCGCCGTGGCGTTGCCGAGGCCGGTCGCCGGCACCGTGGGATGAGCCGCCAAGAAGGCGGAGAGCTGCTGCTGGGCCTGCTGCAGGGTGGCCTCCGCCTGACCCAGCTGCTGGTCGTAATACTGGACCGCCACCTGGTCCGTGCTGGTCAGGGCCGCGGTCGTCTGGGACGCGTACTCGTCGATCACGGCCTGGGCGGTGCCCGCGGCGACCGCTGAGGACGGAGCGGTGACGGTGATGTTGACCACCTGAGGACCACCGGTCGCCACCGTCACCATCGTGGGAAGCTCGTTGGCCACCTGGTCGTCGACCGATCCCTTCGAGCCGCCGAAGAGATTGGAAAGCAGGGGAACGGCGGCCAGCCCCGTCGCCTCGGCGCGCGGGTGGGAGCTGAGGTAGGCGGCGAGCGGGCCCTTCTCGCCGACGGCGACCGCGAAGGAGCGGGTGGTGAGCAGCTCCTGGATGGCGGACTGCTGCAGCGTGGACGGGTCCACGTACTGGCTCTCGGAGTTGACCGGGCTGTTCCCCGGCACGCTCGCGTCGATGTACAGGCTGCCGGTGGAGGTGTACGACTTCGGCTGCGACGCCTGGTACCCGACCGCCACCAGCAGACCGAGAAGCACGGGCAGGATTGCTACGAGCCGGTGTCGGAAGAGGGTTTCTAGGAATCTCATGGTGTGCCCAGTCTCCGGCCTGGGAGGGTTTGGCGCCATGGGAGCAGCACCGGTGCCGACCCCGGATGTCCTCGCCATGGTGGGCATCTGTCCCGGAAGCCTGGCCCGCCGGTCACGGATGCGTCCGAGCGGGACCGATGTCCCAGGCGGACCGGGACCGGACCCGACTTCCCGGCGGCACCTGCCCATCGTTGGCGGCGTGACCCGAGCCCTAAGCTCCTTGCCATTCCCACCATCCCTCCGATCGACACACCGCCGGGCCGAGCGCGGTCACGGAGACCACCCGCGCAGGCCGGGTCGCCGGCATGCCGGATCAGCGTCTGCATGCCGACCCGCAACCGCGGCGCCACCGTCACTGCCGCCCTCGAGAGCCTGAGGAGGCTCGAGCACGACAGCTTCGAGGTGGTCGTCGTCGATCAGAGCACCGACGATCTCACCCGCCTGGCCTTCACCGAGATCGTGGGAGACGACCCCCGCTTCGCGCTCATCCCCTCGGCGACGGTCGGCAAGTCCGCTGCCTGCAATGTCGGTCTGGCGGCAGCGCGTGGCGCGATCGTCGCCTTCACCGATGACGATTGCGAGGCACCCACGGACTGGCTGAGCGGCATTGAGCAGGCCTTCGCCTCACACCCGACCGTGGCCATGATCTGCGGCGGCGTCAGGGCCATCGCTCACGATCCGTCCGTGGGTGCGATCCCCGCCTTCCTTCCCCGGCGCGCCCGGCTGCTCCGCTCCCCCTGGCTGGCGTTCAGGGCCCAGGGGATCGGCGCCAACCTCGCCTTCCGCGCCGCTGAGCTGCGTCAGGCCGGCGCCTTCGACGAGGTCCTCGGCGCGGGAGCCATGCTGCGCGCCGGTGAGGACGGAGACATCGCCTACAGGTTCCTGCGCGCGGGCCACGGCATCCTGGAGCTCCCCGACCCCGCTGTGCTGCACAGCGGGCTCCGGACCTGGGGCCGGGAGCTGCGGGACCTGGCATGGGACTCCGCCTACTCCGAGGGCGCCACCTACATGAAGCACCTGCGCCTGGGCGATCCGGTGATCCTCCCCACCTTCGTCATCCGGGGCGCCTTCGGCATGGTCGCGTGGCGCAACCTGCTGCTTCTCCGCCGGCCCACGGGGCTGGGCCGCCTCGCCGCCTTTGCCCGTGGTGCCAGGACGAGCTTCCGCTTTCCCATCGACGCGGGATCGCGTCGGTACCGTGGTCCGGGCCGCGACCCGGTCCGCGACGCGCCCGGCTGAGCGGGCGCTCAGGGGGTGGTGCCCCTCGGTCTCGGGTGGCGTCGGGGGACGATGGTCCCGAGGAGATCCCGGAGCTGGTGCCGCTCGGCGGCGGTCAGCACGCCGAGGAGCCCGGCGAAGATCGGGAAGCTCACCATCCCCGACAGGATGCCGGCGACAATCCCCGCGCGCAGCGCCAGGATCACAATCCCGGCCATCAGCGCGGTGGCGGCCGCCGCCCTGAGCACGCGCATGACCGAGTTGCGGGTGAAGGTGTCACGCACCAGGACGAAGCCGATGACGGCGAGGACCAGCTCGGTGATGACCATGGCGATGGAGGCCCCGATGGCGCCATTGCCACGGGTGTGCTGGAAGTACGGGATGAGCACGAGGTTGAGGGCGGGATTGATCAGGCTCGCCAGGGCCATCATCCTGGTCCACACCATCTGCTGATTCCGGGCGATCATCAGCTGGTTGGCCATGATGTTGAGGTACATCGGCGGCACGCAGAGGGAGAGCAGGGCGAAGACGGGGATGGACTGGGTGAACTCGGGCCCGTAGAGGGCCCGGACCAGGGGGGCGGCGACCAGGACGGCACCGACGCAGACGGGGAGGCTGAGGACCAGGACGAACTCGATCGCCGGTCGCGCCGCCCGAACCAGCGACTCGGCGCCCCCCTTGTGCGCCCGCACGAGCTGCGAGAGCCACGCGGTGGAGAGCACGGTGGGCACGAACATCAGGGTCCCGAAGAGCTGGGTGGGCAACCCGTACCAGCCCAGCACCGTGGTCGACGTCATCGCCCCGAGCATCAGGGAGTCGATCCAGAGGTAGATGGTGAAGAAGGCGACGAAGCTCCAGTACGGGAGGCTGGCGATGAACAGCCGTCGCAGCTCGGAGCGCTTCACCCTCCAGTCGATGTCGAAGTGCGGGCGCGACCAGATCAGCACCAGCACGGTGAGGATGGCACCGATCACCACGTACACGAGGAGCAGACCGATTGCCCTCACCCCGAAGAGCACGAGGGCGATGCCGCTCACGGTGGAGAGGGACTTGCTGAAGATGGTCGAGTAGGTGAGATACCGCATCTTCTCCATGGCCTGGAACCCGGCCGCGATCGGCTCGGAGACCACCGCGAAGACGGTCATGCACCAGCCGAGGAAGACAGCCGTGCCCTCCACGCCGCGGAAGGGACCCACCAGGATGATGACCAGGGTGACCGCGAGCGCGGGCAGGCAGAAGATGGCGCGGAGGACGATCCCGGTGCCGATCAGCTGGGGGGCCCGCTCCGGGTTGGAGGCGATCTCACGGACGAGGAGGGGTCGGAGCCCGAGCCCGACCAGGACCAGCAGCACCCCGGAGGCGGCCAGCCCGAGGGTGTAGATGCCCACCTGGGCAGAGCCCAACCGTCGCGGCACGATCACCGTCCAGGTGAGGGTCGCGATCCAGGTGACGATCTGACCGACGGTCAGGATCGAGATGCTCCTGGCCAGCCTCACCGTGTTCGGCCGGGGTGCGTCGAACGACTCCGCCACGCGAACGGCAGCGACAGCAGGATCCCCCATCCCGTCGAGTGTGACGGGCGTGGCCGCGCCGGTGAATGGGCGGATCGCGCCGTCACCGGGACATCGGGTCAGCGCCGGAGGCGGGGGTGGCGATCCGTACCCACCCGGTCACCCGGCCCGCCGGACGGGCGCGATCAGTGCCCGAGGTGGGCCACCCGGGCGACGCCGGAGCCGGCCTGACGGGCGTGCCGCACGCCGCTGTACAGGGCGGAGACCCGGCGGGCTGCCGCCGTGCTCCGGACGATCTGGACGCGCTCGAAGGGGACGCTGCGGACGTTCCAGCGGGCCTTCGCCTGGTCCACCCCGAGGGAGAAGTTGACGCCCACCAGGCCGCGGGCGATGGCGGACTTGATCGCCTCCACGGTCGCGAGGGTGGCAACGCTGTACCGCCAGAGGTCGGGGTCGAACCCGGAGTGGTAGAGGTAGAGGAAACCGTGCATCTCCATGTGGAAGCGCACCGCGACCCGGCGACCATCCCACGCCACGATGCCGAGGCTGAGGCGGTCGGCCGTGGCGAGGCGGTGGGCCACACGCCGGACGAAACCGCGGACGGCCGGGTCGGCGAAGTAGTCCGGATGGGCCACCCCCCTCCCCACGGCCGCGCGCGCGGAGTGCAGCCGGAAGAGGTCGTCGAGGATGGGGTCGAGGCCGGTGACACCACGGTGCTCGGAGTAGTCGAGGCGGACCCGGTCGCGCGCCGGGGCGTTGTAGGCGTGCCGGATGCTCTCCTTGAGGTTGCGTCGCAGCTGACCTCGAAGCTCCTCCCAGCTCTGGCCCAGGTCCATCACCAGGACGTCGCGCCTGCCCTCGACCACCCCCGTGACCCTCGCCGCGGCCCCAGCGATGGCGTCCTGCCAGCGGCCGGCCCCCTCCCCCCAGGAGCCGACCTCGATCCAGCTCCAGCGTTCCTCGGCATGGAGAACGTCCACGACCGCGCCGAGTGCCGCCACCGCGTGATCGGGATCGACCAGGGCCTCGGCGAGCTCGAACATCTGCCGGTACCGCCGGCGGCGCGGCCCCATCAACTCGAGCGAGGGTGTCCTCAGCCCGGGGGCCGGCAGCCCCTCGTACTCGTGAAAGGGTGCGATGGCCACCGGACCGCTCGACGCCTCGACGACCACGGTCACGACGCGCCCACCCCAGAAGCTGCGCCCCCATTCGGAGACCCACTCCCAGCTCAGGAAGGGGTTGGTCGTCCGGGAGCGCTCCAGCAGAGCTCGCCACTCCGGCTCGAGGCGGAGGAAGGCCTCGATCCCGTGGTGGCAGGACGCCGTCAGGCGGGGTGGGGCGACGGCGAGGGTCACCGCGCGCGCTCGCGACCGGCGGGATGCGGTGCGCCCACGGGCGCCGCGACCCTCTCCCCGAGGAACGGGGCCCGCACCGGCGCACCCTCCCAGACCGTCCGCAGCCGCCGTCCGGCGGTCGACGCCCCGAACCGCTCCTCGGCCGATGCGGCCAGCTGTCCACGGTCCGGTGGATCCGTCAGGAGCTGCTCGATGGCATCGGCGAAGGCCGGGGCGTCCATGCCGCCGGCGCAGCGCCCCAGACGCCCGGCCAGCATCTCGGGGAAGGGGTACACCGGAAGGCTGACGACCGGTGTCCCCTCCAGCGCTGCCTCGACGGCGACGTAGCCCCACTCCTCGAAGAGCGAGGGGAGGAGAAGAGCGTCGGCAACCCGCATCAGGGCGTGCACCTCGGCGGGCGGCAGCGGCCCCCGGCGGCGCACGTCCACCGAGGGTGGGAGGCGGTCCAGCACCTCCGAGAGCGCCTGCGCGTGGCGTCCGACCAGCTCCAGGGTGATCGGTCGACCCCGGGCGGCGAGGAGCCCGACCGCGGCGATTGCCAGGCCGACATTCTTCCGGGGGTGACCCAGATCGCCGCTGCAGACGAGCAGCCGAAACGCGGAGCCGGCGGGCCGGTCAGCGCGGATCCCCCCCGGGGTCAGCCGGCAGGGCGGCGGGATGTGAACCGCGGCGACGCCGGCCCGCCGGAGATCCTCGGCGAGGAGGAGCGTGGGGGCGACCGCGCAGTCCGCACTCCGGTAACCACGGACGTCGTTGCGGTAGTGGAGCACCCCCTTGGCGGCGAGGGCCGCGCTGCGAGGAAAGTGGCGCCCGGTGTGCCGCCAGGTGGCGACGGCCCGCCCGATCGGGGCGTGGGGGTGAAACCAGGCGGCCACCACCACCCGGTCCGCCAGAGGGCGGAGTGCAGTCGCGAGGGCGGGGTGGTTGGCGTGGGCGGCGTCGAAGTGCCCGAGCCGCGGCAGGCCCAGCCGGATGGCGGCGCGGAGACGGCGGGCCGCGTAGGCGGGAGACACCCGCTCCAGCCGCCGCTGCCACGCCGAGGGCGCTTCCAGACCGAGGTCGACGACTCGAACGCCGGTGCCCTCCAGCCTCCGCTCCAGGGTGAGCGCCAGCAGCCCGTGGGTGGCGAGCAGGGTCACGTCCACAGAGGCCGCCGCGGCCGCGGCGGCCACGTGCTCGGCATACGTGTTAACCCCGCTGATGCCGCCGTCGTGGACCCCGACGACGACCCGAAGCACTCTCCCGGCCGGCGAGTGCCCCGCCTCCTGCTCTCTTTTCACCGATCCCTGCGCCGTCCTGCCCGGTCCGACCCGGGAGGGGTCAGATGCACCAACCGAGTATGGGCGCGCCTGGTCGGCCTGCCTACCGAGACATCTGTCCCACTCGGGATGCCGCCGGGTCCCATGGCGGCATGGCTGAGCGCTGGCCAGAATCGGTGCATGCGTTCCAAGCGGCCGCCGCCGCGGAGACCACCATGTCCGTGACCGAGAGACGCCTCCCCGACGCGCCCGCCAAACTCGACCCGGCGTCGGGCCGGCGAGTGCTGATCGTCTGCCCGGAGGCGCCATCCCCCCCCACCTGGGGGTACGCCCTGCGCGTTCACCACCTGGCGCTCGAGCTGGCCCGGAGGCACCGGGTGACGCTGGTCGCCTACGGCACCGCCGATGACGGCCGCGATTGGGCGGGCCTGCGCCGGACCCTCCACGCGGTGCATCGCGTGGCACCGCCGGCCGCCGTCGGTGCGCGCCGGCGGCATCAGCTCGCGTCGCTCGGCGGCCACTCTTCCTTCCACCTCAACGCCCTCCATTCCGAGGCCATGCAGCGGGAGCTGGACGCCCTGCTCGGAAAGGGCGGCTTCGACATCGTCCAGGTCGAGTCCAGCCAGATGATGTGTTTCCGG
>JBEKAP010000078.1:0-9235 GCA_050015875.1 Candidatus Dormibacteria bacterium
TCTCGATCGGCTACAGCGAGCTGAACAAGGCCGATCCCGACTGCGGCACCACCTTCACCTGGGCGACCCGGGCCTTCGGTCCGAGGACCGGCTGGCTGGGGGGCTGGGGGATACTGGCCTCGGACATCCTGGTCATGGCCAGCCTGTCACAGGTGGCGTCGGTGTACACGTTCCACCTCTTCAATGCCGACAGCATCGCCACCGACGCCACCGGTGGCTGTGTCCTGCTCCTCGGCCTGGCCTTCCTCGCGGCGATGACCTGGGTCTGCTACCGCGGCATCGAGATCTCGGCGCGGCTGCAGCGCGTTCTGCTCTCGGTCGAGGTGGTCATCCTGATGGTCTTCGGCCTGGTGGCGCTGATCCGGGTGCTCACCGGCAACGCCCCCGCCGGCCACGTCACTCCGAGCCTCGGCTGGTTCAACCCCGGATCCGTGTCCTTCTCGAGCCTGATCAGCGGGCTCCTGCTCATGCTCTTCATCTACTGGGGCTGGGACACTTCGGTCTCGATCAACGAGGAGACCGCTGACCGAACCCGCAACCCGGGGCGCGCGGCCATCATCTCCACCGTTCTTCTGCTGGCGATGTACTTCGTCGTCACCCTGGGCGCCCAGGCCTTCGCCGGCGTCGGGACCACCGGCACCGGGCTGGCCAACCCCAACAACGTGGGTGACGTCATCTCCGTCCTCGGCACGGCGGTGTTCGGAAGCTCCTGGTTCGGCCAGCTCTTCTTTCACCTGCTCCTTCTGATGGTCCTCTCCTCGGCCGCCGCCTCGGCCCAGACCACCATCCTGCCCACGGCCCGGACCATGCTCTCCATGTCCGTCCACAAGGCGCTTCCCGACTCTTTCGCCCGCATGCACCCGCGCTACTTCACCCCGAGCGTCTCGACGCTCGTGATGGGGGGCGTTTCCGCCGTGGTGTACGTCGTGATGAACTACCTGTCCAAGGGGTTGGTGATCGCCGACGCGGTCACCGCCATCGGAGTCTGGATCGCCTTCTACTACGGGCTCACCGGCTTCACCTGCGCCTGGTACTACCGCAGGACGCTGCTCAGCAGCGGGCGCAACTTCCTGATGCGCGGCCTCATCCCGCTGCTCGGCGGCCTGATGCTGTACTTCGCCCTGGTCTGGAGCATCGGATCCGATTTCAACTTCGCGAGCGGAGTCAGCTACACCTCATGGACCCTGCCCTTCGGCCCGCGCTGGGTGATCGGCGGCGTGTTCCTGATCGCGTTGATCTCGGCCGTGGTGGGTCTCGTCATCATGGTGGCGTGGGGGCTCGCCCGCCCGCCCTTCTTCCAGGGCAAGGTGCTCAGCCGCTCGGCGGCCACAACGGTGTCCCCCGAGCCCGTGATTCCGGGCGTCAGCCCGCCCACCGCCGTCGCCTAGCCGTGGTGGCCGGCCCCGTGGACGAGATCGTCACCGTCAACCCCGCCACCGAGGCGGAGCTCCGGCGCCACCCGGTGATGACCGAGACCGAGGTCGGCACGGTCCTCGATCAGGTCCGTGCCAGCGGCCCGGGCTGGCGCGAGGTGCCCATCGGCCGGCGCGCCGAGCTGATGCACGCCGCCGCCCTGGTGCTCCGGCGCCGTTCGGTCGAGCTCGCCGGGCTGATCACCGCCGAGATGGGCAAGCCGGCCGCCGAGGCCCGCGCCGAGATCGAGAAGTGCGCCACCACATGTGACCACTTTGCCGATCATGCCGAGGAGTACCTGGCCGATCAGCCCGCCCCCTCCGACGGCTCCTCCAGCTTCGTCGCCTTCGAGCCGCTCGGGACAGTGCTCGCCATCATGCCCTGGAACTTCCCGTTCTGGCAGGCGATCCGCTTCGCCGCCCCCACCCTGATGGCCGGCAACACGGCGGTGCTCAAGCACGCGAGCAACACCACCGGGTCGGGGCTCGCCATCGAGGCCGTCTTCCGGGAGGCGGGCTTCCCCGAGCAGGTCTTCCGCACCCTGGTGATCCCCGGCCGCCGGGTCGGTGCCGTCGTCGCCGACCCCCGGATCGCCGCCGTCACCCTGACCGGCAGCGAGGCCGCGGGCGCCGACACCGCCGCCATCGCGGGCCGCTCCCTCAAGAAGACGGTCCTGGAGCTGGGCGGGTCGGATGCGTTCGTCGTGCTCGAGGACGCCGACATCGACGCGGCCGCGACCACGGCGGCGAGGTCGCGTTTCCAGAACTGCGGCCAGAGCTGCATCGCCGCCAAGCGCTTCATCGTCGTGGGTGCGGTGGCCGGGGCCTTCGAGGAGGCGCTGGTCGCCGCCACGCGGCGGCTGCGGGTCGGCGATCCCACCGACCCCGAGACGACCATGGGGCCGCTGGCGCGTGACGATCTTCGCGATGACCTGGGGCGCCAGCTCCAGGGGTCCCTGGACCGCGGGGCGCGCCTGCTGACCGGAGGGCGCCGTCTCGACCGACCCGGCTGGTTCTACGAGCCCACGGTGCTCACCGGCTGCGCTCCCGGGATGCCGGCGTTCGATGAGGAGACCTTCGGTCCTCTCGCCGCGGTGGCGCAGGTCGCGGGCGAGGACGAGGCCCGGCGCCTCGCCAACCACTCCGACTTCGGGCTGGGCGGCAATGTCTGGACCCGGGACCTGGAGCGCGGGGTGAGATTCGCCCGCAGCCTGGAGACCGGCGGGGTCTTCGTCAACGGCATGACCCATTCGGATCCCCGCCTTCCGTTCGGCGGGGTCAAGCGGAGCGGCTACGGGCGCGAGCTCCACGCCTTCGGCATCCGCGAGTTCGTCAACGTCAAGACGATCTGGGTCGGCTAGCCTCTCGCATCCCGGGATCGCGGCTCCCCCTGGCGAGCGCACGTCGATGGACACCTGGACGTTCACGTCTACCCGATGGTGGCTCGAACTGACCCACCGCCCGACCACCCCCTCTATTGACCCCCGCCGGCTCACTTCGCAGAATCAGCCACGTGTCGGAGCAGGAGATCGACGCCTACCTGGCAAATCTCGAGGAGCCCAAGCGGAGCACCCTGGGTGAGCTGCGGCGGACCATCCATGAGGTCGTCCCCGACGCGGAGGAGTGCATCTCCTATCGCATGCCGGCCTTCCGTCTGCACGGCCGGGTGATCGCGGGATTCGCCGCCTTCACCAACCACCTGAGCTACCTGCCCCACAGCGGCTCCGTCCTCTCCGAGCTGGCGGATGACCTCGCCGGCTATGCGCGCACCCCGGGTGCGCTCCACTTCCCCGTCGATCAACCCCTGCCCAGGCCGCTCGTGGAGAAGCTCATCGCGGTGCGCCTCCGCCAGGTGCGTGGACGGGGGGCGCCACGCTCGACTTCCGCGTCGCCAGAGGCCTGATTCGGCCGCTTGAGCCGGCCTGCTGCCCGGCGCGGGATGCCCGCCGCGCTGGTCCTGTGGCAAGAAGCGGAAATGGAAGTACTTCGTGGCGAATATGGTGGAAATCCAAAGCAGAGAGACACCCTCTCGAGCCTTGCGGTGGCGGTCATGGGAGGAGTGCGGCTCCTGCCCAGGCTGTGATGTCGCCGGCGCCAGCACACACGCTGGGAGTTCAGCGAACATATGTACGTAATACGAACATGGGTTCGCTATACTCGGACTCCCGGCCTCGCTCCCGTCCCGTCATCCCCCTTGGGCCGGGGCCCACGAAGGCGAAGGAGCGATGCCCACCCCACTGTCCGAGGCTCTGGCGACGCTGCGACGGCGCCACGGCGAAGCCGTGATCCGGTCCGGCGACGCCCTGGGCGGTATAGAGGCGTGGCCGACCGGGCTCCCGGTCCTGGACCACCGGCTCACCCCCGGAGGACTGCCGGTGGGTCGGGTCAGCATCCTGGCCGCCGCTCCGGGAGCGAGCGGACGGCTCAGCCTGCTCCAGGCCCTGGTCGCCGCCGCCAGCCGGGAGCGGACCGCCGTCTATCTCGACCTGGTGGGCAGTCTCGATCCCGGGTTTCTCGCCGACCTCGGGACTGACCTCAGTGCCCTGCTGGTGCTCCGGCCGCCTTCGGGGCGCTGGGGGGAGGGGTTCTCCATGGCTCGGAGCCTGGTGGTGGCCGGCGCGCCCTGGCTGGCCATCGCGCTTCCCGCGGCGGGTGCCGGTCATGGCCTGTCGGGGGGCTCTCGCCCGCGCTCCGATCTCGGGTGGGAGCACCGCCTCTCCACCCTGGTCGAATCGGTCGCCGCACGCCGGGCCGTCTGCCTGGTCTCCGCCGCTTCACCGCTGCCAGCGGCCCTGGGGTACGCCTCCTCCCTGACCCTGGAATGTGTCGCGGACGGCTGGGAGGAGGCCCACGGCGACGTGCTCGGCCTGCGCACCCACCTCACCGTGGTCAAGAGCAAGGTGAGCACGCCGGGGGAGACGGCGGCTCTGCTGCTCCGCTATCCCCGTCCCTTCGCCGTCGCCCAGGCGGTGGGCCGGCCGGTGGTGGTCGATCTGACCGCCACAAGGAAGGTCCTCGATGTCACGGCGGTGGCATCCGATGTCCCGGCAGCCGCGGCTGGATAGCGGTGAGCCCTCCCCGCGTCCTCTGTGCCCGCTTTCCCCACCTCGCCCTGATCGCCGCCTGGGGCCGCCATCCCGAGCTGCGCTCCGAGCCCGTGATCGTCGGCGGCGCTCCGGAGCTCCGCCTGCCGGTCCTCGCCGCCTCGGCAGCGGCGCGGGCCGCCGGGGTCCGGCCCGGCCAGCCGCTGCGCGAGGCCCAGCAGCGCTGTCCGGGAGCCGCCTTCGTCGCCGCCGATGAGGCGGCGGTGGCACATCTCCGCGAGCAGCTGCTCTCCCGTCTCACCCGGCTCGCCCCCCTCGTCGAGGTGGGTGATGAGGCCGCCTGGTGCGACCTCACCGGCCGGCATGCCGCCCATCCCGACAGCACCGGCTGGGCGGTCGCGGTCGCCCGCTGCATCCGGGAGCTGCTCGATGACGATGATGTCGCCGTCGGGATCGCCTCCTCGCGCCAGGTGGCCGAGATCGCCGCCTGGCAGGCGGGGCCCCGCCACATTCGCCGGGTCGCTCCCGGGGAGGAGGCCGCCTTCCTCGCCCCGCTCCCGCTCAGCGTCCTGCCCCTGGATCCGGCGGTTGCCACCCGGCTCTCGGCTCTCGGCCTCGACTGTGTCGGTGCGGTGGCCAACCTCTCCGCCGCCGATCTGCAGCGCCAGTTCGGACCGGCGGGGATGGACCTCTGGCATCGGGCGCGGGGTTGGGATGGGAGGGGGGGATGGAGCCCGGGGCATGGGCTCGCCGTCGCCGATCCGCTCCGGCGGCTGGGGGAGCGCATCGTCCTCGAGGGCGGCACCGGAGACCTGGAAGCGCTGCGCTTCGCCGTCCACCGTTCCGCCCTGGATCTGGGCGACCGGTTGCGCCGCCATGGCTGCCGGGCGGCGGCGGTCGCCCTGGTCTGCGAGCTGGAGGATGCCGAGCCGTCGGGGCTGCGGATCACCCCGCTCCAGCAGCCGGGAAGCGGCGTCGAGCTCTGGCCGGTGGCCCTGGAGCTGCTCGCCGGCCTGGCCCTCACGGCGCCGGTCACGGCGGTTCGCCTGGAGGTCGAGGGACTGCAGCCGGGGGCAGGGCGCCAGGTCGATCTCTGGCGGGGTGGCGATGCCACCGGCGAGGAGATCGGCGGAGCAGCCTCGCGGCTGCGGGCCCGCTTCGGCCAGACCGCGGTGCGGCAAGCCGAGCTGACCGTCGATCCCGGTGACCTTCCCGAGAGGCGCTTTCGCTGGAGCGGCCCGGTGACCGCGGACACCGGGAGAGAGGGGACCGGCTCCCGGCCGCCGGGTGCACCCGCGGGGCTCACAACGGCCGGGGGCGCCTCCGAGGGGGGCGGAGGCAGGGCACTGGAGCATCGGCGAGCGGCGCCGGCGTCCGGGATCCCGGCGGCGGCGATGCCGGCGCTGCGGCGATGACCGAGCTGCTCGACGGGATCGCCGATGTCCGGTTAGGCGCCTCGGGCGCCATCTGCGCCGTGCGCCTGACCGGAGGCTGGGCCACGGTCAGCCGGGTCGCCAACCAGTGGCTGGTCGAGACCGACTGGTGGCGCACCCCGGTGCGGCGCCATTACGTCCGCCTGCTCCTCGCGAACCGGGGAGCAGGTCGCCGAGCCACGGGGCCTGGGGCAGCGGCCCGGCGGGAGCCCGCGGACGAATGCGTCGAGCTCTACCGCGATCTGGAGACCGGGGGGTGGCACTGGTCCCGCCGCTATGACTGATGCCAGCGCGTCGGCACGTCCTCAGTCAGGGAGCAGGGTGAGATGTGGGCAGTGACGGGGGCGCACCACCGAGAAATGACGGCGGTCGAGGGTGGCGATCATGGTCTCGTTGAGGCGCTCGGCAAGAGCGATGATCGAGGCGTCGACGAAACCGAGCCGCAGGTCGGCGTAGACGAGCTCCAGCTCCGCGGCCCGGTTCAGGTCGGCTTCGGAAGGGTGGATCAGGCGGTATGCACCGCCACTGATGTCGGCTGCGAAGTCCGCCCAAGCACGGAGGCCGCCGAGCTTGCTGAGCCAGTAGTCGACCTCGGCCAGGATCGGGCTGGGCACCAGTCGGTCATCGCCGCCCCCCAGCAGGGCGAGACAGCGGTCGTGGTCCGGGTCGTCCTCATCCAGGGCTGCGACGATCGGTCCGGTATCCAGGAGAAGCGCCATGGCCTCCGACTCCCTGCGGGTCAGGAGCGGAAAGGCTGGGCTGCGGGGGCATCGGGATCGCTCTCCATGAGGACAGCGATGCCCACCGTCGATCCGGACCTGAAGGTGCCGAGCCTTGGCCGGCGCTGCTGCCGTAGCCGTGCGGCGCGCTCTGCCACCAGCTCACCGAGGGCGCGGCTCAGGGCGATGCCGCGCAGGCGGGCGTCGGTGGCGATCACCGCAAGGTCGTCGTCCTGGGCCGTCACCGTGGTGCGCCTCTCCATGATGCTGATGCTACATCGGATGCAAACTCCTGGAAGCCCCTTCGACGGGCGGGGAACACGGAGGGCCGCCGGCCGAGGGGGACCGGCGGCCCATGCGGGGTATTGCGGTGTGCGGGGCCTACCTGTCGTGTGCCGAACGACTGTCCAGCATAGTTACACACATTTGTAGGGGATGTCAAGCGTGCCCTTCGCTGAGCTGGCGGTCCGCTCCCACTTCTCCTTCCTGGAGGGTTCGGCCTCACCCCGCGACCTGGTCGAGGTCGCGGCCCGCCTGGGGATCGGCAGCCTCGGCCTCTGCGACCGCAATGGGCTCTACGGCGCGGTCGGCTTCATCGAGGCCGCCCGCAAGGCCGGCATCCGCCCGGTGGTGGGCGTCGAGCTGGACCTGGTCGACGCCGGCCGGATCCGCCTCCTCGCCCGTGGCCGGCGCGGTTACCGCCAGCTCTGCCGGGCGATCAGCGCCGCCCAGCTCGCCGGCGTCAAGGGTCAGCCCCGCCTGCGCATCGCCGGTCTCACCGACTCACTGCTGGACGGTGATGGCGTGCCCGCGGGCGATGCGGACGGATGGAGCCCGGAAGGGGAGGCGTGGGGGTGCGTGCTGAGCGCAGGCTCTGCGCAGGCGGCAGCTGCAATGCCGCCGAGCAGAGGTGGCGGGACGGCAGTCAGGCCGTCCCGACCGCCGGACCGGAGCGAAGCACCACCCCCACGCCTCCGTCCCCCGGACCGGAGCGAAGCACCACCCCCACGCCTCCGCCGCCACCCCACGATCCCCCCGCCATCCCGTCCCCAGGCTCTCCGCCCCACCGCCGGACCCTTCCCCGAGGGCTGGCCGTCGCTGCCCTCGACAAGGGACCTGGTGGAGAGCCCGCCGGCACTGGTCGACCCCCGGGACCTCGACGACTGCATCGCCCTCGCCGGTGGACCGGAGAGCGCCGTGGTCGCCGCCCTCGTCGCCGGTGATCGGCGCGGAGCCCAGCGCCTCGCCGAGCGGCTGCGCGAATGCTTCGGCCGGGACCGGGCGGCCCTGCTGCTGACCAACCATCGCCATCCCGCCGATCGCTGGCTCGCCGCCGAGGTGGCCGAGCTGGCGGAGCGGGCCGGCCTGCCGCTCGTCGCGAGCAGCACCCCCTTCCACGCCACCCGCGACGACAAGCCGCTGCTCGACGTCCTCACCGCCATCCGCCACCGCACCACCCTCGACCAGGCGGCATCCCACGGGCTGCTCCTGCCCAACTGCGAGCACCGCCTGCTCTCCGAGGCCGGCCTGCGGCGGCGGCTCGCGGACTACCCCGACGCCTTCGACCATGCCGTGCGCATCGCGGCCGAGTGCAGCCTCGACCTCGACTTCCGAGACGTCCGCTTCCCGGGCTTTCCCGTCCCCGAGGGCGAGACCCCCTTCTCCGTCCTCTACGGCCTCTGCCAGGACCAGGTCCGGCGCCGTTACCGCCCGCTCACCCCGGTGGTCGCGCAGCGCTTGCAGACCGAGCTGGACGTCATCCAGAAGACGAATCTCGCCGAATTCTTCCTGATCGTCCACGAGATCATGGGGTGGGCCCGGGAGCATGGTGTGCCCGGGCAGGGGAGGGGCAGCGCCGCCGATTCCATCGTCGCCTACCTCCTCGGCATCACCCGGGTCGACCCCATCGCTCACAACCTGCTCTTCGAGCGATTCCTTCACGTCGACCATCAGGGGACGCCCGACATCGACATCGACTTCTCCACCGATCACCGCGAGCAGGTGATCCAGCATGTGTACGAGAGGTACGGGGCGGAGCGCACCGGGATGGTCGCCAACGTGGTCACCTTCCGCCCGCGGCTCGCGGTGCGCGAGGTGGGCAAGGCGATGGGCTTCCCCGAACCGATCGTCGACCGGCTCGCCCGGTCCGTCGACGGCTGGCGCGAGGGCGGGGTGGAGGACGCCCTGGAGGCGGCCGGGATGCAGGTGCACGCCGCCAGTGGCGCACTCCCATGGCGGCAGTTCCTCGACATCCTCCAGGCCATCGAGGGCACCCCCCGGCATCTCTCCATCCACGTCGGCGGCATGCTGGTCACCGGCGAGCCGCTCATCGACGTGGTCCCGGTGGAGCACGCCAGCATGGAGGGCCGGGTGGTGGTCCAATTCAACAAGGACGACGTCGAGGACCTCGGCCTCATCAAGATGGACCTGCTGGGGTTGCGCACGCTCTCCGCGGTCGCCGAGTGCCTGGAGATGATCGAGCGGACCCACGGCGTCCGCCCCGATCTCGACAGCCTCAGCCTCGACGATCCGCGCGTCTACGACATGATCTGCGCGGTCGACACCATCGGCCTCTTCCAGATCGAGTCGAGAGCCCAGCAGCAGGCGCTCCACCAATCCCAGCCACG
>JBEKAP010000079.1:0-9234 GCA_050015875.1 Candidatus Dormibacteria bacterium
GACCGCAATGCGATCATGCTGAGACGCATCGGGTTCGCACTCCCGTAGGCCGGCCAGGTCAGGTCGGTATAGCCTGGGCTCTCGGGCTCGCCCGATCGGAACCGAGACCCTGCTGGAGGCATGGCAGATGAAGGCTGTGGTGTACGACCGTCTGGGCGCGGCCACCGACGTGCTGCGGGTCGTCGACCTCCCGCGCCCCGAGCCGGGGCCGGGCGAGGTGCGCGTGCGGGTGAGCTTCTCCGGGGTCAACCCCACCGACTGGAAGTCGCGGAGCGGGGCCACAGCCAGGTCGGTCGACGAGTTCCAGATCCCCCACCACGACGGCTCCGGGGTGATCGACGCGGTCGGCTCGGGGGTGGACGAGGGACGGGTGGGGCAGCGGGTGTGGCTCTGGATGGCCGCCGCCGGTAGCCGATGGGGCACCGCCGCCGAGTGGACGGTGGTCTCCGACCAGCAGGCGGTGCCGCTTCCCGACGGTGCGTCGCTGGAGCTGGGCGCGAGCCTGGGCGTCCCCGCGGTCACCGCTCACCGCTGCCTCTTTGCCGACGGGGACCTGGCCGGGTACACCGTCCTGGTGGCGGGCGGCGCGGGGGCCGTCGGCCACTTCGCGATCCAGCTCGCCCATCGCGCCGGCGCCCGGGTGGTCACGACCGTGAGCGGCAGCGCCAAGGCGGAGCTGGCCCGCGCGGCCGGCGCCGACCTGGTGGTCAACTACCGGGAACCGGACGCCCTGGAGCGGATCCGCGCCTTCGCCGAGCGGGTCGACCGGGTGGTGGAGGTCAACCTCGCGGCCAACCTCGCCATCGACCTCGGCCTCTCCGGCCCGGGCACGGTGGTTTCGGTGTATGCGGCCGACAGCGCCGACCCGGAGCTGCCCGTCCGGGCCTGCATGGGGGCCAACGTCGTGCTCCGCTTCGTGCTCCTCTACGGCGTGCCGATGGCCGACCTCCTCCGCGGGGTGAACGACGTCGGAGCCGCGCTGGAGGCGGGGGCGCTGACCGAGCTGCCGGTCCAGCGCTTCCCCCTCGAGGAATGCGCGGCCGCCCAGGACGCGGTCCAGGGTGGCGCCGTGGGCAAGGTGCTGCTCGACGTCGGCTGAGAATCGACGCGGGTCGGGGACGGGGCGTCAGGGTTCCGCAAGGCGCGACCCCCGAAGCTCAGACCAGATGCCCACACCACCCGTCACGGCCCTGGCCGTGCCTCCTGACCTAGGCGGCCCGGCCTCCGCCGCCACCCGGCGCTCCCTGCGCGTCCCCCACCCTTCGCGGCTGCGCCAGGCTGACGTCCTGCTCATCGTGGCCGGCAACGCCGTCCTCATCGTGGGGATGTGGGTTCGCCACGGACAGTTCCCCTCTCTGACCCACCCGGCGGCGGTGCTCACCGGCGCCGGCCAGATCTCCGCCTTGCTGGCCGTGTACTGCGCGCTCGTGCAGGTGGTCCTGATGTCGCGCAGCCCGTGGCTGGACGACCTCTTCGGGATCGATCGGATCAGCGGCTGGCACCGCTGGCTCGGCTTCGCGACCCTCTATCTGATCTGCGCGCACGTGGTGCTCACGACCGCGGGATACGCGATGACGGACGGCCGATCCTTCCTCGCCCAGACCTGGGTCTTCCTCACCACCTACCCGTACATGCTGATGGCCTACGTCTCGGTGGGCCTCTTCATCCTGGTGGCGGTCACCTCGGTGAGGGCGGCGCGGCGCCATCTCTCACATCAGACCTGGCACTTCATCCACCTCTACGTCTATCTGGCCATCGCGCTCGGCTTTGGGCATCAGCTGGCGGTGGGCACCGACTTCGTGAACGACCCGGTGGCGGTCGGGTACTGGATCGCGCTGTACGCCGTCGCCGCGGTCCTGATCGTCAGCTTCCGCCTGGTGATGCCGGCACGCATGGCTCTCCGCCACCGTCTCCGGGTTCACCACGTGGTGGCGGAGTCCCCGGACGTCCTCTCGGTGTACATCGCCGGCCGCGACCTCGCGCGGCTGCCCATGCGCGCCGGGCAGTTCTTCATGTTCCGTTTCCTCACCCGCGAGCAGTGGTGGAGGGTCCACCCGTTCTCCCTCTCTGCGGCGCCGAACGGTCAGTACCTCCGCATCACGGTCAAGCAGGTGGGTGACTTCACGCGCTCGCTGGTGCAGCTGCGCCCCGGCACCCGGGTGATCCTGGAGGGACCGCGCGGCATCTTCACCTCGGTCGGACGCCGGCGTCCGCGAGCCCTGCTCATCGCCGGAGGGATCGGCATCACCCCACTCCGGGCCCTGATCGAGGAGATACCGCAGCGGAAGAATTCGATCGCCCTCCTCTACCGTGCCAGCTCCTGGAGTGACGTCATCTTCAAGGCGGAGCTGGATCAGCTGGTCGGGGCCCGCGGGGGCGTGATCCACTACATCGTCGGGCGGCGCGGCCAGGGGGTGCACCCGGAGCCGTTCGCCCCGCGCTTCCTGGCCGCGTCTGTTCCCGATCTCCGCGATCGCGACGTCTTCGTCTGCGGGCCCCGGGAGATGGTGGACGCCGTCCTCGCCAGCCTCAGAGCGCTCCGCGTTCCCGCCGCCCAGATCCACTGCGAACGCTTCGCGTTCCTCACCTGAGTGCCCTCTGCCATGCCCATCCGTGCCGCCGTAGCCCTGGCCGCCACCGCCATCGGGGTGGTGCTCCTCTTCAGCTTCCGCACTCCGCAGACCCCCGCCGTCGCCGTGACCGTGCCCTCGACGTCGGCGGCGGTCTCCCCCAGCGCCACCTCGACGCCGTCGGCCGCGCCCCCGACGGGCGGAGCGTCGCCGACCCCGACACCGGTCGCGACCGCCACCTCGACGCCCGCCGTCAACGGTCTCAGGTCGGGGACTTACGCGGGCCAGGCCTACTCCGACCAGTACGGGACGCTCCAGGTCCAGGTGGTCATCTCGGGTGGCCGGATCACCGACGTCAAGCTGCTCCAGTATCCCCAGAACGAGCCGCAATCCTCGTTCATCAGCTCGGAGGCGCTGCCGCAGCTGCGTGAGGAGGTGCTCCAGGCGCAGAGCGCGAAGATCGACATCGTCAGCGGAGCCACCTTCACCAGCGAGAACTACGCGGCGTCGGTGCAGTCGGCGCTGGACGCAGCGCGGGCCTGACGGAGGCACCGACCGTGCAGCGCCGGGTTCGGGTGGAACCGGTCATGGGGACCGTGGTCACCATCGACGTTCGCGACCCCGAGCTGTCCGACCCTGGTGTCGACGCTGCCATCGACGCGGCGGTCGCGTGGCTGCACCGGGTGGACGCGACCTTCAGCACCTATCGCGACGGCAGCGAGATCAGCCGGCTGGGACGCGGCGAGCTCCAGGCGGGCGAGTGCTCGGCGGAGGTTCGCGAGGTTCTCGGCCTCTGCGCCGAGGTGGAGCGCTCGAGTGGGGGCTGCTTCGACATCCACCGCGGGGGCCGGCTCGACCCCTCGGGCCTGGTCAAGGGATGGTCGGTGCAGCAGGCGGCCGAGATGCTGCGGGCGGCTGGTGCCCGCAGCTTCTTCATCGGTGCCGGGGGCGACGTCGTGACCCGCGGCGAGGCGGCCCCGGGTCAGCCCTGGCGAGTGGGCGTCCGCCACCCCGAGATCGCCCACCAGGTGGCCGCGGTGCTCGAGATCGGCGACCTGGCGGTCGCCACCAGCGGCGCCTACGAGCGCGGCGAGCACATCGTGGACCCGCGAACCGGCCGGGCCGCGGCCGGGCTGCTCAGCATCACCGTGGCCGGCCCCAGCCTCACCTACGCGGACGCCTTCGCGACCGCCGCGTTCGTGATGGGTGAGCAGGGCCTGAGCTGGGTGGCCGGCAGGGATGGATATGGGGCGCTCGCGATCACCCGAGATCTCCGGACGATGTGGACACCGGGGATGGACTCCCTGCTGGTGCGCGACATTGCGCCGGCAATGTGACATCCGCGGCGCCCGTTCCCCACAGCGGAGCGACAGCGGCGACGCCACATCGCATGCAATTCGCCGCGACTGGCGCGTTGAGGAACGCCCGCCTATACTCGGCTGACGGTACCTGGGGCTCCCCCGCTCGGGAGCGGTGACCAGCTGTCCCCGCTCCCCGTCTTGTCGCCCTGCGGTGGCGCGGCAGCAGCGAGGGAAGAGGGAGCGCTCAGCACGATGTCCAGCTGGACTCCGGCGGTGCAACGGTCCTGATGTCCATGCGCAGGCAGGTGGCATTCCTCGCGCTCTGGGCGGCGTTCCTGGCGGCGGTGGTCGTCGTCTACGTGACAATCCGGGACCAGCCGCCGGCCCCGCCCCAGGCCAGCCTGGGGACGCTCACCCAGGCGGTGCTCGACACCGAGAGCGGGATCGGCACGCCGCAGGACCAGATATCGCTCGACCCCGCCCATCAGGCGATCGTCTCTCCCGACCAGGTGACGTGGTGGGACGCCGCCGGCAACGAGCACCTGACGCCCAACGCAGATCAGGGCGCGGTCGAGAACATCTTCACGAGCAACCACTACACGAACTTCACACCCGAGGGAGGCGTGCCCCTCACGACCCTCCTGCTCGTGCTGGTGCCGACCCTCATCATCGTGATGGTCATCGTCATCCTCTACTGGCGCCAGGGTGCGGGAGGGCCCGTGGGGTTGCTCCGCAACCGGACCAGGGCGGTCGGGGGTGACCGGGCGCTCAGCACCTTCGCCGACGTCGCCGGCTGCGACGACGCCAAGCTCGAGATGGGAGAGCTCGTCGCCTTCCTCCGGGATCCCGACCGGTACCGCGAGCTGGGAGCCCGGGTGCCCAAGGGAGTCCTGCTGGTCGGGCCGCCGGGCACCGGCAAGACCCTCCTGGCTCGGGCGGTGGCGGGCGAGGCCGACTGCGCCTTCCTGTCGGTCTCCGGGTCGGAGTTCGTCGAGATGTTCGTCGGGGTCGGGGCCGCGCGGGTGCGCGACCTCTTCAAGAAGGCGAGGAAGGCAGCCCCCTGCATCGTGTTCGTGGACGAGATCGACGCCGTGGGTCGGCGCCGCGGCGGCGCCGGGGTCCACATGGGCCACGAGGAGCGCGAGCAGACGCTCAACCAGCTGCTCATCGAGATGGACGGATTCGACCAGGGGGCGCGGATCGTCGTCATCGGCGCGACCAACCGCGCCGACGTGCTCGACGAGGCTCTCCTCCGCCCGGGAAGATTCGACCGCCAGGTGACCGTCGACCCCCCCGACGTCGGGGGGCGCGCGGCGATCCTGGCCGTCCATGCTCGCAACAAGCCGCTGGCGGCGGACGCCGACCTCTCGCTCCTCGCCCGCCGGACGCCCGGCTTCACCGGTGCCGACCTGGCCAACCTGATCAACGAGGGGGCGCTTCTCGCCGCCCGTGAGCGGCTGCCGGCGATCGGCATGATGCAGCTGGAGGCAGCGGTCGACCGGGTGCTGGCCGGCCCCGAGCGACGGGGCCACCTCCTGAGCCTGGACGAGAGGCGGACCATCGCATACCACGAGATGGGGCATGCCCTCGTCCTCACCTCGCTGCCGGGTACCGACCCGGTGCGTCGGATCAGCATCGTCGGTCGGGGGCGATCGCTGGGTTGGACGGTCACCGTCCCCGACGGCGATCGGGCGCTGGGCTCCAAATCGCAGCTCCGCAACCGTCTCGCCGGTCTGCTGGGTGGACGGGTCGCGGAGGAGATCGTCCTCGGCCACGAGGACATCACGACCGGAGGTGCGGACGACCTCCTGAAGGCGACCCAGCTCGCCCGCCAGATGGTCACCGAGCTGGGGATGTCGGGACTCGGCGTCCGGGTCGTGGAGGCGGGCGAGATGGGACTGGCTCGCACCCATTCGGACGAGTTGGGCCGCCGGATCGACCGCGAGGTGGACCGGCTGCTCGACGAGGCGCTGGGCCGGGCCCGGGGCATCCTCGCGGCTCGCAGGGCCCTGCTCGACGCCCTGGCCGCCCGGCTGCTGGAGGTGGAGACGATGAGCGGGGCAGAGCTTGCCGGCATCGTCTCCGCCCACGTCGCCACGGTGGAGCTTCACGGGGTGGTCATCCCCCATGCGCCGGCGGCTTCTCCAGCCGAACCGGTGGCCGTCGCCGCCCGACCCGCGATCGCGGCGGCACGACGGCCGGCGGTCTCGACGGTGCGGCGAGGGGCGGGAGCCGGCACGGTCCCGCCGCCATGGTTGCGCACCCTGCTCCGGGCGGTGGCGCGCCCCCGGGGAGGCCGTCCCCGCCCGGGGGGGCTGTCCGGGTAGCCGAGCGGGCCGCCATCGCGCCAGAGGCGGAAGCCGAACCTCGGTCAGCCGGCGGAGGGCTCGACCGTCGGAGGACCCGTCTGAAGGCTCTTGGCGACCTGCGCGTCGACCCGACGGGCCGCTCCGCAGTACGTGCAGGTGGCGACGTAGCGGGTGCCGATCGGGAAGAGGGGGACGAAGAAGAGGGTGAACATCCGCTGCGACTTGACCAGGCGGTGAGCCGCCTCCTGCCCACAGCTCTGGCAGCGCGCGCGCGCCGTGGCGAGCAGCCTCACCTTGCCACGGGAGCCGAAGATGATCATGGTCGTCCCTCCGTCGCGCGAGCCGGGAGCCCGCGAGGATTGCGGGGCTATCCCGGCGGTCGTGGACCGCGCAAGCCTGGGCAAACGGAGGAGCGGTTGTCAAGGAATCCGATGCATGACTCCGCTGCGAGACTCCGCCCCGGATGGCGGGGAGGGCCCTCCCCGCCACGGGCGCCCCAGGCCTTGACACCCGGTTGATCAATCATCAACATGTGGGGTCAGCCACCGGCCAGAACCACTACATCTTGAACCGTGGTGGCGTCTTCTCCTTCGCTGAGGCCCGTCCCGCCGGGGGTCGGGCCTCTCCTGTTGGAGGGCCGGTAGTCAGAGGGCGCCGCAGTCCCCCGCCTCGAGGGAACCCGGGGACGGCACGGTCACGACGATGCCCAGACCGGTGCCGAGCCGTCGAGGTCGAGGTGGCTGGTGATCTGCCGGGGAGCGGAGGGATTCGGAGTCGGCACCGCCTCCGCAGAGGGAGTGGCGTTCGTCGCCGGCATCGGGGTGGCGGTGGGAGTGGCCGCCCCCTTCGCCGAGGGGGAGGCGGAGACGGACGGCTTCGCGGAGGGGGAGGCGGAGATCGCCGGCGTCGCGGAGGGAGCGGGGGGAGCCGCCCCCTTGACGTACCAGAGCTCCATGTAGCCGTCCCCCGCCTCCGGGGCCTCGTAGATCAGGTCTGTCCCATCGGGCGACCAGGCGGGCGATGCCGCGAGCGTGCCGGTGACGATGCGGTCGAGCGGGCCGAGGGTGCCCGTCGTGGCGTCGAAGCTCGCCACCACCAGATCCGACTCGGTGCTGCTCGGCGCCCCGTCGACGACGGGGGTGCAGATCATCGCGATCTCGGTCTGCGCCGCGTTGAGGGCGGGCTGCGCGCAATCGTCGCCGGGCTGGGTGAGCGGGGTGCCGGCGCCCGTACCGTCGGGGTTGGGAGCGGGGTCCATCCGGATCTGGCTGACCTCGTCGCCAGGACCCGCGCCGGGGACCGGGGTGCTCACCTCGGTGTTGTCGGTGGCCGTCTCGTAGTCCACGTAGATCAACCCTCCGCCACTGAGCGGCACCGGGCTGACATCTCCCCCGGTGTAGTAGTTGGCCCAGCTCTCCTGGCTGATGCCGTGGTTCTCCACGGCGCTGCGGTCGATCAGGGTCCCGAGCGTCGTCTTCCAGATCGAGAAGTCCACCTGGTAGCAGCACTCCGCCGGGTCGTCGACGTCCCCCTTCGGGTAGTCGTAGCTGAAGTAGAGGGTGTTGTCGGGCCCGACCGCCGGGTAGTAGAGCCAGTCGTCGTTGCCCAGCTCGGTGACGGTGACCTGGCCGGAGTCGTGGCTCAGCTGCTCCTGGACGGCGCCCGTCAGGCTGAGCTCGTAGAGATCGGAGTAGTAGTTGGTGGTGACCTTGACCGCGAGCAGCCCGCCGGCGTCAGGCAGCAGGACCGGCTGGGTCCAGCCCTGGCCCGGCTTCTGGAGCTGGGTCACCCTGGTGCCGGTGAGGGAGTAGAGACCACCCCCGTCGGCGAAGTAGACGGTGCCGGGAAGGTCGAGCTGGGATGCCTCCTGGACGGGGTTCTTGGCCGCCGCGAAGGCGGAGCCGTCGCTGCTTGCCAGGTAGCGGTTGACCCCGACCCCGAAGGCGGCCATCAGGACCAGCAGCGCGACCCAGGTGACGAGCTTGTGCGGCCGGGTCACGTCGCGGGGAAGTACTTGTGGACCTGGGCGAGGATGGCGCCCATGTCGGGCAGCAGCACATCCTCACCGTTCTCGGTGCCAGTCGTGTACTGGGTCAGGAAGACGTGCTGGATGCTCCCCGATTCGATGTCCTTGCCCAGCCCGAGCAGGAATGGGAACTGGGTGAGCGGGACGTCGGTGAGCACCTCCCCGCTCAGTGCGGAGGCGACGTTGTTGACGTCGCCGACGCTGAGCTGGGAGAGCTTCTGGCGGAGCGCGACGAGCACCTGCTGCTGCCGGACGTTGCGGCCGATGTCCTCGGAGAGGTCGTCGTGCCGGGAGCGCACGTACTCGAGCGCCTCGACCCCGTCCATGTGCTGGGCCCCTGGGAGGACCGCCACCCGGTCGGCGGCATTCGGGTTGGTGCTGCCCTCGACGTCGTACGGGTAGTCGTCGTCCATCACGGGATGGCTCGCGACGATGTCGATGCCGCCCACCTCGTCGATGAGGTTGATCAACCCCTGCAGGCCGATCCAGACGTAGTGATCGACCTGGATATGGAAGTCGTTCTCCACGGTGGAGATCTCGGAGTCGATCCCACTGGTGCCGCCGCCATTGAAACCGAACGCCTCGGAAACCTTGTCCGGCGACTCGTAGGACCCGCCCGGCGAGTAGAGGGGGACGTAGAGGTCGCGGGGGATGGAGAGCATCGTGACGCTCCCCGCCTCGGGATCGACCCGGACCAGGATCATCGACTGGGTGCAGCAGAAGCCGGAGGTGGCCCCGGCGGTCGTGAACTTGCCGTCATTGTCCGACCCGAGGAGGAGGACGGTGAAGGGCGCCTGGGACCCGGGGTTGAGCGTCGGGGTGACGGCGGGGAGGGCGGTCGGGCTGCCGGGCACCGCGCTCGGCGCGGTCACCTGGATGGTGTGGCCGGTGGCACCCACCGCGGCGGTGATCGTGGGCCAGAAGAAGCTCAGCGCACCCAGCAGACCCGAGAGGACGAAGCCGAGGATGACCACGAGGATGCTGCGCAGCCGCGGGATGCGAGGGTGCCGGCGCGAGGCGCGACGCCT
>JBEKAP010000080.1:0-10699 GCA_050015875.1 Candidatus Dormibacteria bacterium
GCTGATGGCCAGCGAGAAGTTGGAGACGGAGGGGAGGATGGCGTTGCGGGCCGCGTACCAGACCACCCGGCGCGAGGGCAGCCCCTTGGCTCGGGCCACCAGCACGAAGTCCTCGTCCATGGTGGTCAGCATCTGGTTGCGCATGCCGAGGATGAAGCCGGCCGCCGAGGCGAGGACCACGGTTCCGGCCGGCAGCACCGCGTGGTCGATGATGCTCCAGATGTACCCGAGGCTCCACCTCGGCGTCAGCGTGATGTCGTAGCCGTACTGCGGCGGGAACCACTTCAGGCCGGTGGCGAAGACCTCGACGATCACCATCGCCAGGAAGAAGTAGGGGATGGCCTGGAAGAAGGTGGCACCCGGCACCACCCAGTCCATCCGCGAGCCGCGGCGCCAGCCGAGGAGGATGCCGATCGAGGTGCCGAGCACGAAGCTGATCACCGTGGCGCAGCCGAGCAGCCCGACGGTCCAGGGCAGATAGGCCGCGATCAGGGTGCTCACCGGCTGGCTGCTCTCGAAGTACGAGATGCCCAGGTTGCCGTGGAAGAGGTTGCCCCAGTACTGGAAGTACTGGCTGATGGCTGAGCCGTGGCCGATGCCGAGCTGGGCGATCGCCGCCTGGACGCAGGCCGGGTTGCACTGGCCGTTCAGCTCGGCCCTCGCGATGACGGCGGCGATGGGATTGCCCGGGACCATGCGGGGCAGAAAGAAACTGACGGTGATCGCGACCCACGGTCCGGCGAGTGGACGGCGTCCATGAGCAGCCGTGCCATCTCGCGGCCCATCTCCTCGATGGGCTGACGGACGCTGCTGAGCGGGGGCTGGAGGGCGGCGGCCATGGGGTCGTCGTCATAGCCCACCACCGCCACGTCCTCGGGGACGCGACGGCCGGCCTCGGCGAGCGCCTGGAGGACGCCAACCGCCATGAGGTCGGAGGCGACGAAGACCGCGTCCAGCCGCGGGCGCTTGATGAGCAGGAAGCGCATCGCCCGGGCGCCCCCGTCGCGGGTGAAGTCGCCCGCCTCGATCAGCGCCTCGTCGGCGGGGATGCCCGCGGTCCGCAACCCCTCCTGGTAGCCGCGGAGCCGGTCCTGGCCGGCGGGCACGTCCTTGCGTCCGGTGACGGTGGCGATGGTCCGGCGTCCCCCCGCGACCAGATGGGCGACGGCGTGGGCCGCTCCGGCCACATTGTCGACGTCGACGTGGTTGAAGCGGTCGGCCTCGGTGGGACGGCCGCCGATGACCAGAGGGATGCCCCGGGCGGCGAGACGACCCGGGAGCGGGTGCGAGCTCGGCAGCGAGACCAGCAGGGCGCCGTCGACGTGGCCGGCGGCGACGTAGCGCTCGACCCGGTCGGCATCGGGGGCCGACTGCGGGGCCAGCAGGATCAGCTGCATGTCGCGCGACGTGAGCACGTCTCCCAGGCCCCGGATCAGTCGCGGGAAGAAGGGGTCACCGAAGAGGAGCGTGGTGGGCTCGAAGACCACCAGCGCGATCGCGTCGCTCCGCCCGGTTGCGAGCGCGCGTCCCGCCTGGTTGGGGACGTAGCCGAGCTTGCTCGCGGCCCGCTCGACAGCCCTGCGCGCGTCAGGGCTGACTCGAGGGTCGGAGGTAAGGACTCGGGACGCGGTCGCCCGCGAGACGCCCGCCGCCTGCGCCACTTCTTCGAGGGTCACCTTAGTGCCGTGGAGATCCTTCATTGGGAGCGGTCCCACACTCTAGAGACGGCCCGGAGGGGGTGTCAATCACCCCAACGGGTGATTGGCGATGGCACTCACCCGAGCTGGTGATGCCGCGTGCCGATCCCGCCGGGGAGCCGCGAAAGTGTTCCCGTCCGAGGGGGCCACTGTCAATCACCCAGCCGGGTGATTGGGGGGCCGCGGGCACCGGGGGAGCGGCTCTCAGCGGGAGCGCTCGGCGGGCGGCGGAGGGGCGGCCGGGGGCGCGGCGGGTACCGGGATCGCCCGGGTCGGGGCCGCCGGAACCGCCGCGGTGCCGCCGCGACGTGGCTGGCCCGCCGGGGCGGGGCGCCCGCCCTCGAGGCCGGGCCGGCTGCCCGCAGTGGGAACGTCGTCGCTCGTGCCGGACGATTCGCCCGCCTTCTGATGCCGGCCGTTGGGGCTGGGGGCGGGGGCGGTGACCGTCGACACCTGCTTGAGATCGCCGGCCATGGTCGCCTGGCTCCCCGAGGCGAGGGCCAGCTCCTGGGCCGTCGTCGACACCTGCTCGCTCGCGATCCGGACCTGCTCCATCGCCTCCACCACCTGCTCGGTGGCGGACTGCTGCTGCTGGGTGGCGAGCCGGATCCCCGAGCTGGCCTCCGCGACATGCTCCATGAGGATGAGGCCGTCCTTCAGCTGCTCCGCCCCCTTGTCCATCGCGAGAACCGTGGCATTGGTCTCGACCTGGACGTTGGCGGTGATCTGGGAGATGTCGGAGGCGAGGGTCTTCGACCGGTCGGCCAGCCGCCGCACCTCGTCGGCGACGACCGCAAAGCCACGACCCGCCTCGCCGGCGCGAGCCGCCTCGATGGCGGCGTTGAGGGCGAGCAGGTTGGTCTGGTCGGCGAGGTCATTGATCATGGAGAGGATGCGGGTGATGTCGCGGACCCGGTCGGTGAGGCTCAGGGTGCGCTCGGTGGAGGCGAGGATGTCCTCGCGAGCCCGCTCCAGCTTGTCCCGGGTCTCGGCGGCCTGGGCGGCCACCCTCTCGACGGTCTCGGCGATCTGTCCCGAGGTCCGCGCCAGCTCCTCCATGCTCGCCGAGGTCTCGGTGGCGCTCGAGCTCTGCCGGGCGGTGGTGGCAGCCAGCTCATTGGAGGCCGCGGCCAGGCGGATTGCGGAGTCGGAGAGGTCGGTGCTGGTGCCCTGGACCCGACCGATGAGCGACTCCAGGCGGGCGACCATCAGGTTGAAGGCCTCACCCAGGGAGGCCACCTCCACAGCCCCGGACGGCTTCACCCGGGCGGTCAGGTCCCCGGCGGAGACGCGGCGGGCGGTGCGCGAGAGCGCCCGGATCGGGCGCACCTCGAGCTGGGCCATCGCGAAGGAGAAGAGGGCGGCCAGCACGAGCCCGACGCCGAGCACGGCGAACCCCGAGTTGCGCAGGGCGTCGACTCCCGACAGCGCCTGGCCGGCCGGCTCGCTGACCAGGATGGCCCACTGGTCGGAGGAGGCCTCGGCGTATCCGGTGATGGTGGCCTTGCCGTCGAGGGAGAGTTGCGCCGAACCGGAGCGGCCGGCGAGGGCGGCGGCCACGGCCGAGTTGCTGATGCGGGTGCGGAGCGCGCCTCGGGCGAGCATCTGGGCCGAGGTGAGGGTGGCCGAGCTGCCCATGTCGGTGGAGTAGACGAGCCTCCCGGAGGCGTTCACGGCCTCGACGGTGGTCGACGCTCCGCCGGTGCCGGTCACGCCGGAGAGGAGGCTGGCAACCTGGTTGCTGCCCCCGCCCGGCCCGGTCCACGGCTCGAGGCCGATGAATCCGACCAGGAGACCGCTGAACTGGAAGGTGCTGGTGCTGGCCGGGACGGCCATCAGCCACTGGAGGTCGTCGCCCGCGGAGTTGAGGGTCACGTCGCCCACGTACGGCGCATTGCTCTCGTAGATCCCCTGCACCCACGTCTGGTCGGCCAGGGACACCGCCCCGCCGCTGCCCGTGCTGGCGAGTGGCGTGCCGGCCGAGTTGATCAGCTCCAGCTCGACGAAGGGATCGTTGGCCGTCGCCTTGCTGATCAGCCCGATGGCGGACTGCGGGGTGGTGGTGCCGGAAGCGGACATGACACTGGCGAGCTGGGTCAGCTCGCGCTCACGGTCCTCCACCCAGGAATCGACCTTGCTGGCCACCTCCTGGGCCACGCTCTGGACACCGGCGGAGGTGGACGTGGTGAGGCTCTGGTCCCCGATGTTGGTGAGGAGGAGCACCATCGAGCCCATCACCACCACGCAGATGCCGAGGACGCCGACCAGGAAGCGCGTGAAGTATCCGCCGCGCAACCGGTCGAAACCCGAGAGCAGCCCCTTCAGGATGTCCACGTTGCCGTACCCGCACTCCGGCTGAGGTCATGCCAGGCTCTCAGCGGCCTGGCCCTGACCGCCGCATCTTCTCGCGAGGCCTGTGACAGCGCCGATGCACGATGCCAAAGGTGGGTGACGACGATTGACGGAGGTGGCCGGCCCACGAAACAGCGCTCGAGCGGCCGATCTCTCCTTCCCGCCGGTGGGAGGGCTTTGCGACGAGGGCTGGTCTGCCGCTCAGCCCTCCCCGGCTGGGAATCAGATGAGGCGCTCACGCGGCCCCTGGTCGGCGGCGGTGAGAGCGTTTCCACACTCTAGGGGCGCCGGGTCCGGCTGTCAATCGTCGGGTGCCCGATCCCCCGGCGGATGGCCCGGCCCAGACAGTTCAGGCGACGGCGGGCGGGGCGGTGAACGCTGCAAACGTATCGAGAAAGAGCGTTTCCAAGAGCAGCCGCGGCTGGGCGTAGGACGCCACCTGACCGCCCGCCCGGAGCAGCGCATCCAGGATCCGGCCCGACTCCCGCGGTGAGAGCGCTCTCGCCCATGCCTCCGACTCGCGACTGCGGCTGCGCAGCCTGGCCAGCTCGGGCGCGCCGGCGGCGCGGACCGCCGCGTCGCGGACGAACGAGGCCCAGATGGAGATGTCGAGGAGGAGGCGTTCCCGACCCTCGCTGCCGGTCCCGGGGGTGAGCTCGGCCGCGGCCGCCAGTGCCACCGAGGCTCCGCCGCCGGCGATGGCGAGGAAACGGTCGAGCACCTTCAGCTCGGCGTCGAGCGCCTCCCGATCCTGGGCGAGGCGCAGCGCCCGGCCGGGACGCCCGGCGCTCAGCTCGGCGGCCAGCCCCGCGGTCGTCGGGTCCACCCCGTGGCGGTCACGGAGCCAGGCCTCGATGACGGGGCTCTGGACCAGCCCGAGAGCCAGCCGGCTGCACCGGGAGACGATGGTGGCGGGCAGCCGCTCCGGGCTGTGGGCGGTGAGCAGCAGGTGGGTGCCGGGGGGCGGCTCCTCGACGGTCTTGAGGAGGGAGTTCGCGGCCTCCTCGGTGAGGCGGTCGGCGCGGGCGATGATCGCCACCCGTGCCCCCCCGGCATAGGTGCGGAGGCTGAGGAACCCCTGGAGGCTCCCGGGATCGCCACCGGCCCTCACCCGGCGGATCGAGATCCTCTCCTCGGACGAGTCCTCCAGCCAGAGATCCGGATGGGTGGCGGGATCGCCCGGCCACGAGCCTCGGGGCAGCAGCTCGCCGGCGAGGCTCAGCATCAGCGTGGTCTTGCCGACCTGATCAGGGCCGGTGAGGAGGATGGCGTGTCCGAGCTGCCCCTGGGCGAGGGCGCGCCGGAGCCCGGCGACGACGACGGGGTTGCCGAGAAGGTCACCGAGCGCCACGCGGCCAGCTTGCCACAATGGCGCGATGCGCCAGGGCTCGATGCGCCGTCCCGCCGCCACCCCCTCCGGCGGGAGGGGAGGCGCCACTCCGCGAGTGCCCTGGGACTGGACGGATGTGGTCGTCTTCCTGGGCGCCTACGTCCTCGGAGTCTCGGTGCTCTCCGAGATCTTCGTCGCTCCGGGGGTGGAGCGATTCGCCCGCGGGCTCACCCACGGCCTTGGCCCCCAGGTGCAGACGGCGCTCGCCAACTTCACCGAGCAGACCGCCGTCTACGCCTTGGCCATGGCCGTGGTCGCGGGCCTGGTGCTCGGCCGCCGTCACGCCTCCCTGGGCGATCTCGGCTGGCGGATGCCCCGGATCAGCTGGATCCCGATCGCGGTCGGGGCCGCCCTGGCCGCCCTGGTGGTGCTGACCTGGCTGCTCGACTGGGAGGCGGGCCTGGTCCACGTCCAGAACGCGCAGGTTTCGACCGTGCAGGGGGAGTACGGCCATCAGGTCGGCATCGCCCTCCTGCTGCTCTCGGTCGTGGTACCGCTCGCCGAGGAGACATTCTTCCGAGGCTTCGTCTACGGCTGGATGCGCCGCCACCTCAACATTCCGGCGGCGGCGGTGCTCTCCGGGTGCTTCTTCGCCGCCGCCCATGTCGGCTGGGGAACGTCGACGGAGGAGATACTCTTCCTCCCCCTGGCCCTGCTGGGTGGGCTGCTCGCACTCCTCTATGAGTACTCGGGTTCGCTGCTCCCGGGGGCGATCGTCCACGGCCTCTTCAACCTGGTGGAGACCCTGCAGATCCTCTGACCCGCCCGCGGAGCGCGGGCGCTCAGCCGGCGGGAGGGGTCGTGGCCGCGGCCACCGCCTCGCGGACCCCGTGGTGGACGTTGGCGAGCGCGACCAGCTCGAAGACCCCGTAACGCTGGAGCAGATCGTGGACGTCCTCGACGTGGGCCAGGTGGATGTCGATCGAGCGGGCCCGCAGGTCACGCAGGAGGGTGAGCAGCACCTGGCCGGCGGTGTAGTCGATGTCCGCGATCGGCGAGAGGTCGAGCACCACCCAGGAGACGGGGTGCGGGGCGGCGCCGACCAGGTCCAGCACCCGCTGGCGGAAGCGGTCGGCGTTGGCGAAGAAGATGGTGCCGTCGAAACGGTATGCGATGCCGCCGGGGACCGTCTCGCCGCCCGGGCGCGCCGCCTCGGGGACGAGGCTGCCGGGGGCTCCCGCGAGCGGCACCATCACGGTGTCCCGGGGCCGGTAGGAGTGGCGGACGAAGTCGAGCACCGAGAGGACGACGGCGAGCGCGATCCCCTGCTCGACCCCGACCAGGACCACGACCAGGGCGGTGATCGCGGCGAGCACCAGCTCGTCGCGTCGGAGCCTCCAGAGCTCGCGCAGGTGACCGATGTCGACGAGGCGGATGCCGATGACGAAGACCACGGCGGCGAGGGTCGCGTCGGGCAGGAAGTGGAGCAGCGCGGTGGCGGCCACCAGCACCACGATGGCGATCACCGCCATGACCAGCTGGGCGAGCTGGGTCCGCGCCCCGGCGGCGTCCACCACCGCCGTCTTCGTCGGGCTACCGTTGACGCAGAAGGCGCCGGTGACGCCCGCGGCCAGGTTGGCGACGGCGAGACCCACCAGGTCACGGTTCTCGGAGAGGGGTTCCTCGCGCTTCTGGGCGAAGCTGCGGGCGGTGGCGGCGCTCTGGGCCAGGATCACCACGAAGATCGAGGCCGCGACCCCGGCCAGCCCGGGAACCTGTCCCCAGGTGACGTGGGGGAGGCCGAGGGGCGGGAACCCTGCCTTCACCGACCCGACGATGGCGACGCCGTGCTGGTCCAGCCGGAGGGCGGCGGCGACGACGATGGAGACCGCCACCACCACCAGGGTGGCGGGGATGCGCTTGGACACCCGCTCGAAGAGCAGGATCACGGCCACCGCCAGGACGGCCAGCACGGCGGCGGGGACCACGATGTGGCCGAGGGAGGTCAGCACCTTCCCCATCTGGTTGACGACGCTGCCGCTCGCGCGGACGCCGAGCATGCTCGGGAGCTGGGTGAGCGCCACCTGAACGCCGACCCCGGTCAGGAATCCGACCAGCGCGGTCCGGGAGAGGAAGTCGGCGAGGAAGCCGAGGCGGAGCACCCGCGCCACCAGCAGGTAGCCGGCGGCGAGCAGCGCGATCACCCCGGCGAGACCGACGTACTCCGGGCTCTCCGGTTTGGCGATGCCGATCAGGGCTGCGAACATGATCGCGGCGGTCGCCGAGTCGGCGCCCACCACGAGATGGCGCGAGGAGCCGATCAGGGCGAAGACGATAACCGGGACAGCCAGGGTGTAGATGCCGGTGATCACCGGCATCCCGGCGATCTTGGTGTAGCCCATCGACTCGGGGATGGCCACGGCGGCGAGCGTCGCCCCGGCGATGACGTCGGCGATGATCGTCGCCCGCGTGGTCCCGGCCAGTCCCGGGATGAGGGAGACGGGATGCCTCCGGGTCGGGGCGACGGTGGCTTGGTCGGTCACGCCGCGAGGCAGTCTACCGCTCGCCGCCTCAGGAGTCCGTCGGGGCGCTCCGGCGAGCCTCCCGCCAGACCAGCCGGATGCGCTGGAGGGCGGTGAGGTTGGTGAGCACGGCGAGCACCCAGAGGGCGGGGATGAGGAGGATCGGAACGACCAGTCCGGCCACCGTGATCACCACCCGCTCCGGCCGGGCGAGCAGGCCGCCGTCGCAGATGAACCCGAGCGATTGCGCCCGCGCCCGGACGTAGGAGACGAGCAGGGAGCCGCCCAGAGCGACGATCACCAGCATGGCGGGGAGCTCTCCACCGCTCCGTGAGATGAAGTGATAGAGGAGGGCGGCGTAGGTGACGACCTCGGCATAGCGGTCGGTGGTCGAGTCCAGGAAGGCGCCGTAGCGGTTGACCCGGTTGGTGACCCGGGCGACGGCGCCATCCAGGATGTCGAAGAGGCCCGCGAAGAGCAGCACCAGCCCGCCCGGGATCAGCCAGCCCAGGCCGATCAGGACGGCGGCCACGGCGGTGACCGCGAGCCCGGTCAGGGTGAGGGCATTCGGGGTGATCCCGCGGAGATGGATCGCCGTCACCAACCGGCGCGCCGCTCCGCGCACCCAGTCCTGGAATCTCTGCGTGAACACGGGCGGCGCTCAGCGCTGCTCTGCGAGCAGGGCATCCGCTCGCTCGCGTGCCTGGGCGTAGACGTCGAGGATCCGGTCTCCGACCACCCGCCAGTCGTAGCGCCGCGACTTCTCGATCCCGCACCGGCCCATGCTCCGGCGGAGGCCGGGGTCGGCGATCAGCGACTCGAGGGCCTGGGCGAAGCCCTCCGGCTTGCCAGGGGGCACGAGCAGCCCGTCGCCGCCGGCTGCGACGACCTGGCTGAAACCGGGGATGGCCGATGCCACCACCGGAATCCCGCTGGCCATCGCCTCGAGCAGGACGATGCCGAAGCTCTCACCACCGCTCGCCGGCGAGCAGAAGATATCGGAGCTGGCGTAGATCCGGGGGAGGATGTCGCCCGACACGTGGCCGAGGAACCTGACGTCGGGGACGCCGGTCGCCTCGCACTGCCGCTCGTAGGCCCAGCGCATCGGGCCGTCGCCGACGATGACCAGCTGGCAGTCGTCGCGACGCTGCCGGAGCTGGGCGTAGGCCCGGAGCAGGACGGGAAGCCCCTTGCGCTGCTCCATCCTGCCGACGAAGAGGATGGTGGTCCGGCCGTCGACGCGCAGCTCGGGGAGGGGTGGGAGGTCGGGCCGGAAGCGCTCGCCGTCGATGCCGTTGGGCACGATGGTGTAGTCGCCCTCGAAGTAGCGGCTGATGAAGTCGCGCGCCGGGTCGCTGACCGCGATCAGGCCGTGAAGGCGGCGAAAGTAGCGGCCGAGGAAGGGGCGGCCGTAGTAGTAGCCGAGGTTGCGACGCGCCATGGCGTGGAAGGTGCCCACGTTGGCGCCCCGGTGGAAGCGCAGGGTCGTGATCGGCAGGCCGGGCACGAGCGGCTCGTGATAGTGGACGACGTCGAAATCCTCACGGTCGAGCAGGGCGCGGACCCGGCGCACGAGATGGAAGGAGAGGGCGATCCGGGCCACCGATCCGTTGCCCCGGACCGGCACGCTGCGCCCGATGCGGACGAAACCGGGGATGCCGTGGTCGTCGGGGACCCGCGACGAGGGCGCCAGAACGGTCACGCCGGCCCGCGCCTCATCGCCCGTCGTCCCAGACGGGGTCCAGGACGTGCCACTGCTCCGGGAACTCTCGGATCGACGCCTCGAAGACCCTGAGGATCTCCATGACCACCCGGCGGCGCTCCTCGCGGCGCGGCGCGCCGGGGTCGTACTCGATCTCCGGATGGACGAAGACGCCGACGCCCCCATGGATCCGGGGCAGGACGACGGGGAGGATCACCGAGCCGGCGCGCATGGCGGCATCGACCACGCCAACCGGGATGGGGGCCTCAGCCCCGAAGAAGGGGAAGGGCTCCCCGTTGCCGATCAGGTCGCGGTCCATGGCCAGGGCGATGGCTCCCCCGCTCTTGAGGATGCGCAGGACGTCGCGCATGGCCGCGGCGCCGAGCCGCCGGGCGGTCACCTCGTCGGCGCCCTTGATGGCGGCGATGTCGATGGGAACGATGCGCACCCCCTGGGCCCGCCGGGAACCCACCACCCGTTCGAAGAGCTGGTGGGGCCGGAGGTACTCGGCGAGCAGGGCCATGGGGTAGCCGAGGCTGTTGCCGGCGGCGAGCCCCTTCTCCCAGGAGCCGAGGTGGAGGGAGATCACGGCGACACCGCGCCCGCCGGCGGCCGCCTCGGTATAGCGCTCCATGTGGTCGACGATCAGGCCGTTGCTGATGTCGTCGCCCTCGAAGCGCATCGCCATCACGTCCACCCAGGCACGGCCGAGGTCGCGCAGGTTGCGGCGGACGACCCGGTTGAGAGCCCGGGGCTCGAGGTCGGGGAGGACGTGCGCGAGATTGGCGCGCAGGCCGCGGACCGCCCCGGGCCGCACCGTCCGCAGGACCTCCGCGCAGCCGACCGCCAGGCCGTAGGCCGCCCGCCGCGGCAGGATGCGCACCAGCGTCTCGCCGAATCGGTAGGCGTAGTAGGGCAGCATCGAACCATCGCCGGGAACACCGGCGGCGGCCCCGGCGGGGACCTCTCCGCCGGGGCCGTGCTGGATCTGACTGCCCACGCTGGTCATTGCCACCCCGTTGAGGGCTCCTGCTGCGGTGAGCAGGCTATCAGGAGTGAGGAGGCTCGACTGCCTGCTTGGTGACGAGGGCCGCGG
>JBEKAP010000081.1:0-9128 GCA_050015875.1 Candidatus Dormibacteria bacterium
GCCCCGGCTGGCGGCCGCTGATGGGCCTGGTCGTGGTCGTGGTCTTCGCCCTGGCCGGCTTCCTGGTGGCGCACCTGGTCGCACCCCGCATCTACCGACTCATCCCCGGAATGGGTCTCCTCGACCGCCTCGGCGGTGCGGTACTGAGCGTCGTGATGGCCTTCGTGGTGCTCTTCCTGCTGCTCAACGGGCTGGTCACCGTCGATCGCGCCACCGCGCCCATCGACGGGAGCGGCCCGGTCTCGGCGGCGAAGATCCAGGAGATCCAGCAGTTCGTGGCGAGCAACCCGGCCACCTCCATCGCGCTGACCCAATCCGACCTGCAGGCGCTGGAGGGCCAGCTCGGATCGTCGAGCACACCGGCCGGCGACATCGGCCAGATGAACACCGTCCTCGGCGTGCTGCGCAATGTTCACCTCCAGATGGTGCAGAGCAAGGTCGCGCCGGTCATCTTCAAGGTCGGCCAGAGCCTCCCCTTCCTCGGCAACGGGCAGACCTGGCCGACCAGCTGACCGGGGCGGACAGACCGGGTCAGACGAGGCCGGCGGCGTCCCGCCCCCCGGCCACCGCGGCCTGCCCCAGGCTGATGCCGCCGTCATTGGACGGCACCCGGGAGTGGGTGAGCACCCGGAAACCGCCCTCCAGCAGCCCGGTGCGGACGCGTTCGGTGAGCAGGACGTTCTGGAAGACGCCGCCGGAGAGGGCCACCACCGACAACCCGGTCTCGGCGCGCACGCGCCGGCAGGCGGCGACAGCGGCATCGGCGAGTCCGTTGTGGAAGCGGGCCGCGATCGAGGAGGGCGCCACCCCGGCCAGGAGATCGGCGACCACGGCGCGGATCAGACCGGAGGTCGCGATCTGAAATGGTTCGCCCGCCTCGATCGCCACCGGGTAGGCGGCCGTCTCCCCCAGGTCGGCGAGCTGCTCCAGCTCCACGGCCGCCTGGCCCTCGTAATTGATCCGGTCGCGGACCCCGATCAGCGATGCGACCGCGTCGAAGAGGCGGCCGGCGCTGGTCGTGGTCAGGCCGGCGGTCCCGGTGCGGGCCAGGGCGCTGACCGCGTCCCAGCGGTCGAGGTGGTCGCGCATGACCGCGAGGCCGGGGGGCGGGTCGTCGCCGAACGCCGCGACGAGATGAGCCGCCGCCATCCGCCACGGCTCCCGGATCGCCATCGCGCCGCCGGGGAGGGCGACCGGGGCAAGATGGCCGGCGCGCCGGAAGGAGGTGAGGTCGGCGACCAGGATCTCCCCGCCCCACATCGAGCCGTCGGTGCCGAAGCCGAGACCGTCGAAGGCAACCCCGATCGCCGGCCCCGCCTCCGCGTTGTCGGCGAGGCAGGAGGCGATGTGAGCGTGATGGTGCTGCACGCCGACCCGGTCAACGCCATCCAGGTCCACGGCGAACTTGGTCGAGAGGTACTCCGGGTGGAGGTCGTGGGCGACCAGCTCGGGTCGGATGTCGAAGACGCGCATGAAATGCTCGATCCCCTCGACGTACGACTGCAGGGTCTCGTAGTTCTCGAGATCGCCGATGTGGTGGGAGACGAAGGCGCGCCGGCTCTTGCCGACGCAGAACGTGTTCTTCAGCTCCGCCCCGCAGCCGAGCACCGGCCGCCGGAAGGCACGGGCCAGGATGACGGGCTGGGGGACGAAGCCGCGGGAGCGCCGCAGCGGGGTCTCCCTCCCCCCCATCACGCGGACCACCGAGTCGTCGGTCCGCATGTGGATGGGACGGTCGTGGGTGAGAAAGGCGTCGGCGATGCCGCGCAGGCGGGGCAGCGCGTCCTCGTCGCGATAGGCGATGGGCTCGTCCGAGACGTTGCCGCTGGTGAGGACGAAGGCGGCCTGGAGATCGCGCGCCAGCAGGTGGTGAAGCGGGCTGTAGGGGAGCATCACCCCGAGCGACCGGTTTCCGGGAGCCACGGCGGTGGCCACCCGGGCTCCGGCCGCCCGCTGGAGCAGCACGATCGGACGCCGGGGCGAGCTCAGGGCGCGCGCCTCCGCGTCGCCCACGGCCCCCAGGGCGCGGGCCGCGTCGAGGCCGGCCACCATCACCGCGAACGGCTTGTCCTCGCGGTGCTTGCGCGAGCGCAGCGCGGCGACGGCGGGGTCCGATCCCGCGAGCGCGGCCAGGTGGTACCCGCCCACCCCCTTGACGGCGAGCACCCGGCCCGCGGCGAGCAGGGCGACCGCGGCGGAGATCGGGTCGCCGGCGATCCGCGCCCCGTCGCGGTCGACAAGGCGGAGCGACGGGCCGCAGGCGGGGCAGCAGACGGGCTGGGCGTGGAAGCGGCGGTCCCCGGGATCCTCGTACTCGCGCCGGCAGTCCGGGCACATCGCGAAGCTCGACATGGTGGTGAGCGGCCGGTCGTAGGGGACGTCGCGGACGATCGTGAACCGCGGCCCGCAGTTGGTGCAGTTGATGAACGGGTGGCGGAAGCGCCGATCTCCCGGGTCGAACAGCTCGGCCAGGCAGTCGTCGCAGGTGGCGGTGTCCGGCGAGATCAGGGTCTGGCGCTCCCCGGCCGGGTCGCTCATGACGATGGTGAATCCCGAGCCACCGGTCGGGCCGATGACCTCCGTCTCGACGCGGTCGATGACGGCGAGCGGCGGCGCGTCGGCCTCCAGGGCCGCCAGGAACCGATCCAGCTCCCCACCGTCCCCCTCGACCTCGAGGAAGACGCCGGCGGGGTCATTGCCGACCAGACCGGAAAGACCGTGCGCCAACGCCAGACCGTGGACGAAGGGACGGAAGCCGACGCCCTGCACCACCCCCTCGACCCTGACGCGAAGTCGCCGGGCGGGCGTGGGCGAGGGCGGCTGCCGATCCATCGGGCCCACGATATCGACCTGGGGCCGGCAGCGGAGCGGAGAGCCCGGATGACATCTTCGCCCGCGCACCGAAGGTCCTGCCGAGACTTGGGGCGGGCGACCCTGGTGACCGCCTGAGGCGGGACGGCAGAGTGCGAAACTGACATTATGGCGGCCCCCGCTGAGAGCCTCACCCCCCCGCCTCACGGCGGCCGTCTGGTGGCGGAGCGCCTCCACGCCCACGGTGTGGAGGCGCTCTTCACCCTCGGGGGCGGGCACATCGTCGAGCTGCTGGACGGCTGCATCGACGCGGACGTCCGTGTCATCGGGTTTCGCCATGAGTGCGCGGTCACCATGGCGGCGGAGGGATTCGCCCTGGCCACCGGTCGCGCCGGGGTGGCCGCCGTGACCGCGGGCCCGGGCTTCACCAACGCAGTCACCGGGTTCGCCGACGCCGCGGTCGGCAACGTGCCCCTGATCCTGATCGGCGGCCGCACCGCGCTGAAGCGGCGCGGCCGGGGAGCCGTGCAGGACATCGACCAGGAGGGGATGCTCGCCCCGGTCGCGAAGTGGCACGCCGTCGCCTACAACGCCCAGACCCTCCAGCGCCTGACCGACGAGGCCTTCCATCAGGCGGCCAGCGGGCGTCCCGGAGCCGTCTATCTCGAGGTGCCTCACGACGTCTTCATGGCGCGGCAGGAGCCTGCCCCGGGGCACTGGGGTTTCCCGGCTTCGCCGACCCGATCCGCGGCCTCGCCGGCTGAGCTGGACCGGGTGCTGGAGGCGCTCAAGGCCGCCTCCCGCCCCATGGTGCTCGCCGGCAGCGGCAGCTTCTGGTCCGGCGCCGGCGAGGAGATCGCCGCCCTCTGCGCCGCCGCCGAGATCCCGGTGACGACGACGAGCGCAGCGCGTGGTCTGGTCGCCGACTCCCACCCCTGGTGCCTCGGTTCCCTGGTCCACGCCGGCACCGCGGTGGCGTCCGCCGATTGCGTCCTGGTGCTGGGCAGCGCCTTCAACGGCAACCTCGTCTACGGGGGTCCGCCCCTCTTCAACGACGAGCAGCTGCTGATCCAGGTGGACATCGCAGGCGACCAGGTGGGCGGCAACCGGCGCGCGGACATCGCCGTCCAGAGCGACGTCCGCGAGGTGGTGACCCAGCTGCGGGAAAGCGGCCTGCGCAGCCGCTCCGGCCACCCATGGCTGGAGCAGGGCCGCGAGCTGGTGGAGATCTCCCGCCAGATGTGGGAGCAGCAGATCGACGGCTATGAGGGCACGCTGGTGCACCCCGGTGCCCTGGTGCGCGAGGTCGCCGCCTTCGCCCGCGAGGCGTGGGCCGGAGCCTCCACCCTGGTGGCGGACGGGGGCGACACCCTGACGTGGGCGCTTGCCTACGCGGACGCGGAGGGGCCGGGGCGGCTCCTGTCCACGACCACGGCCCTGGGAACGCTCGGTGTGGGCCTGCCCTTCGCCCTGGCCGCGAAGGTGGCCCGGCCGGACGAGCCGGTGGTGCTCGTGACCGGGGATGGCGCCTTCGGGCTGAGCGCCATGGAGATGGACACCGCCGCGCGTCACCACCTGCCGGTGATCGTGGTCGTCGCCAACAACGGCGGCTGGGGGGATGTCCGGCACCACCAGCGCGAGATGTACCACCGCGAGATCGGCAGCGCCCTGGCCGACACGCGGTACGACCGGCTCGCCGAGGCGCTGGGCTGCCACGGGGAGCGGGTGGAGCAGCTCTCGGACCTGCGGCCCGCGCTCGAGCGGGCGGCGAGCGCCGGCGGTCCCGCGCTGATCGACGTGCGCACCGACCCCGACGTGCTGTCGGCGCTGCTCCGGGCGATGATGATGGTGGGGATCATGTAGCCCTGCCGCGAGGCGGGAGCCGGCGGGGGACGGCCAGGCCGCCCCTCGATCAGGAAACCCGGCCAGAGCACAGGGAGAGAAGTGGGATTCCGATCGTGGGGATGCGGGACATGTCGGCTTCTGTCCCAGGTGCAAGGACACCGCCGGCCCGACTCCCACTTCCGGACCGGTGCGCGGGGCGCCCCGCTACTGGCGCCCGGCGCCCACGAGCCGATGCTCGGTCGCCCGATGCAGGCTGAGGATCTCGCCGCACCGGGTGGCGTGCACGACCATCACCGGGACCCGGCTGCGGTGCAGCACGCTGGTGCTGACGCTGCCGAGGAGCAGCGAGCGGAGGCCGCCCCGCCCCCGGGATCCCATCACGATCAGATCGTGCCCACCCCGCTCGACCTCGTGGATGATGGCGTCCGCGGGCCGCTCGCAGACGATGGCGGTGTCGACCTCGATCCCCTCCGGCACCCGACCCCGCGCCGCCTCCGCGATGTTCCGGGTCTCCGCCTCGACCTCCGACTCGAGCTGCTCGACGTCGACCCCGACGGGCGCCACCGCACCCCCGTACCAGACGAACGGCCGCCACGCGCTGAGCAGGGTGATCCTGGCCCGCTGGCAGCGTGCCAGATCCACCGCCTGGGTCAGCGCGGCGTCGGCATGAGCCGATCCATCAACGGGAACCAGAATGCTGTGGAACATCGGATGGTCTCCGGCGGTCCGACCGGATCGGAGCGGGCGGGAGGGATGTCCTCCGGCACCCTCAGTCAATCTCGTCTCGCCCCGCCGCGATAGGGTCGAGAGGGTGGCCGATGACAGGCCCAAAGGTCATGAGTCGGGGCTCAGCGCACCCGGTGGAGCTCACGGTCCAGATCGAGCTGACGCTCCAATCGGATGGCGACCTCGGCCCGGCGGCCGTCCTCGCCGACGACGTCCACCCAGACCTCGGGGACCGGCAGGCTGCGTGTCCTCAGGTAGCGCTCGAGGGTCTCGCGCTCCTCGCGCTGCGCGAGGCGGGTCGCTGCATCCAGTGGCCAGTGCATCTCCGGCCTCCTCATCGCGCGGGGTGGGCTCGACCTCCAGTCAACCTCCGTCGGTCGATGAGCAACAGGGTCGATCGACAGGAGATGGTCAGGCCGAAGGTCCGGAGGCCGGTCGTGCTCGGAGGCGCGCCGGAGACGTCTCGAAAGGGCGACGGGCGCGCCGGCCGACGGCCCGGCGGCGGGTGCCACGGAGCCGGCCCACGCCCAGGCATACTGAGCGCGAAGTACCCCATGGGAGGCGCGCAATGACCCGGACGTCCACCGACGCGGCTGCCGCAGGCCCGCTCTCCGACCAGGATCTGGAACTGACCGACGCCTACTGGAGGGCGGCCAACTACCTCGCGGTCGGTCAGATCTACCTGCTCGACAACCCGCTGCTCCGCCAGCCGCTGCGTCCGGAGAACGTCAAGCCCAGGCTGCTCGGCCACTGGGGGACGACCCCCGGGCTCAACTTCATCTACGCCCACATGAACCGGGTGATCCGCAACTGGGACCTCAACGCCATCTACATCATGGGCCCCGGTCACGGCGGTCCCGCCGCGGTGGCCAACGCCTACCTCGAGGGCACCTACAGCGAGGTCTATCCGCACATCACGAGGGACGAGGACGGGCTGCGCAAGCTCTTCCGCCAGTTCTCCTTCCCGGGCGGCATCCCATCGCACGTGGCCCCGGAGACACCCGGCTCGATCCACGAGGGCGGCGAGCTGGGCTACGCCCTCTCCCACGCCTACGGTGCCGCCTTCGACAACCCCGATCTGACCGTCGCCTGCGTCATCGGGGATGGTGAGGCGGAGACCGGGCCGCTCGCGACCGGGTGGCATTCCAACAAGTTCCTGGACCCCGCGACCGACGGCGCGGTGCTGCCCATCCTCCACCTCAACGGCTACAAGATCGCCAACCCCACGGTGCTGGCGCGCATCCCCGAGGAGGAGCTGACCTCGCTGCTCGAGGGATACGGGCACAAGGTGCACTGGGTGGAGGGGGACGACCCGGCGACCATGCACCAGCTGATGGCGGCGACCATGGACACGGTGATCGGCGAGATCACAGCCATCCAGAGGCGGGCGCGCGAGGACGGCGACACCACCCGGCCGCACTGGCCGATGATCGTGCTCAAGTCCCCCAAGGGATGGACCGGGCCCAAGACGGTTGACGGACTCCAAACCGAGGGATCCTGGCGGTCGCACCAGGTGCCGTTGACGGAGGCACGGTCCAATCCCGAGCATCTCGCCATCCTCGAGACGTGGCTCAAGAGCTACCACGCCGAGGAGCTGTTCGACGAGAGCGGCGCGCTGATCCCCGAGCTGGCCGCGCTGCCGCCCAAGAGCTACCGGCGGATGAGCGCCAACCCGCACGCCAACGGCGGGCTCCTCCTCCAGGACCTGGTGCTGCCCGACTTCCGCGACTACGCGGTCGAGGTGGCCGCGCCGGGCACAACCTTCGCCGAGGGGACCCGGGTGCTGGGGAGCTACCTGCGCGACGTCATCAAGTCCAATGCGCAGCGGTTCCGCATCTTCGGCCCCGACGAGACCGCGTCCAACCGGTTGCAGAACGTCTTCGAGGTCACCAACCGTCAGTGGGAGGGAGAGACGCTCGCCACCGACGACCACCTGGCCCCCGAGGGGCGGGTCATGGAGGTGCTCTCCGAGCATCAGTGCCAGGGCTGGTTGGAGGGCTACCTTCTCACCGGGCGGCATGGGCTCTTCAACTGCTACGAGGCCTTCATCCACATCATCGACTCGATGTTCAACCAGCACGCGAAGTGGCTGAAGGTCACCCGCGAGATCCCCTGGAGGCGTCCGGTCGCCTCGCTCAATTACCTGCTCTCCTCGCTGGTCTGGCGTCAGGACCACAACGGCTTCTCCCACCAGGACCCGGGCTTCATCGACCACGTCGTCAACAAGAAGGCGGAGATCATCCGGGTCTACCTTCCCCCGGACGCCAACTGCCTGCTCTCGGTCGCGGACCACTGCCTGCGCAGCCACAACTACGTCAACGTGATCGTGGCGGGCAAGCAACCCCAGCTCAACTACCTCTCCATGGACGATGCCGTCCTGCACTGCACGCGCGGCATCGGGATCTGGGAATGGGCCTCGAACGACGAGGGCGACCCCGACGTGGTGATGGCCTGCTGCGGCGACGTCCCCACCCTGGAGACCATGGCCGCGGTCGAGATCCTGCGCCGGGAGCTGCCCACGCTCAAGGTCCGGGTGATCAACGTGGTGGACCTGATGCGCCTCCAGCCGGCCACCGAGCATCCCCACGGGCTCCCGGACCGTGAGTTCGACATCCTCTTCACCACCGACAAGCCGGTGATCTTCGCCTACCACGGCTACCCCTGGCTGATCCACCGGCTCACGTACCGCCGGGCCAACCACGCCAACCTCCATGTCCGCGGGTACAAGGAGGAGGGCACCACCACCACCCCGTTCGACATGGTGATGCTCAACGACCTCGACCGCTTCCACCTGGTGCTGGACGTGATCGACCGCGTCCCCGGGCTGCAGTCGCGCGCCGCCGCCCTGCGCCAGCGGATGGTGGACGAGCGGGTGCGCTGCCGCGCGTACACGCGCATCGACGGCGAGGATCCCCCCGAGATCTCCAACTGGACGTGGTCGCTCTGAGCTTCGCAGGGTGAGGATACTGGTCGTCAACGCGGGGTCGAGCAGCCTCAAGCTGTCCGTCCTCGATGACACCGACGCATCGCTCACGTCGGAGACCGTCGACGCGCCGGTAGGACGCATCGACGACCAGGCATTGCGGGCCGCCATCACGGCGAACTCCCCCATCGACGCGGTGGGGCATCGCATCGTCCACGGCGGCACCGAGTTCACCGAGCCGGTGCTCGTCGACGCCCGCGTGCTCCGCCGTCTCGAGCTGCTGACCGACCTGGCGCCGCTGCACCAGCCGAAGTCGCTCCGGGGGCTCGAGGTGGTCACCCGGCTGCTCCCCGGGGTGCCCGCGGTGGCGTGCTTCGACACCGCCTTCCACGCCCGCATCCCGCCGGAGGCGGCCACCTACGCGCTGCCGGCGCAGTGGCGCCACCGCTGGGACCTCCGGCGCTTCGGCTTCCATGGCCTCTCCCACGCCTACGCCTCCCGGCGCGCCGCCGAGCTGACCGGCCGCGACCTGGCCGACCTGCGGACCGTCACCTGCCACCTCGGAGCCGGCGCCTCCCTGGCGGCGGTCAAGGGCGGGGTCTCCGTGGACACCACCATGGGGTTCACCCCGCAGGAGGGGCTGGTGATGGCAACCCGGTCGGGGAGCGTCGACCCCGGGCTGCTGCTCTGGCTGGAGGAGCACGTGGGCATGCCCCCTTCGGAGCTGGCGACGACCCTGGAGCATCGCTCCGGGCTGCTCGGCATCTGCGGCAGCTCCGACATGCGGGTGATCCTCCAGGCCGAGGCGGACGGCGACGCCGAC
>JBEKAP010000082.1:0-9077 GCA_050015875.1 Candidatus Dormibacteria bacterium
CTGGTTGATGAAGATGACGGACGTGTTCGACCGGCTGATGGCGGCGGTCAGCTTGCGCATCGCCTGTGACATCAGCCGCGCCTGGAGGCCGACGTGGTTATCCCCCATCTCGCCGTCGATCTCGGCCTTGGGCACCAGCGCCGCCACCGAGTCGATGACGACGACGTCCACAGCACCGCTGCGGACCAGGACCTCGACGATCTCCAGGGCCTGCTCCCCGGTGTCGGGCTGGGAGATGAGCAGCTCCTCGGTCCGGACCCCGATCCGGGCGGCGTACTGGGGATCGAGGGCGTGCTCGGCGTCGATGAAGGCGGCGACCCCTCCCCTCTTCTGCGCCTCGGCGATGATGTGAAGGGTGAGCGTCGTCTTGCCCGAGCTCTCCGGCCCGAACACTTCGACGACACGGCCCCGCGGGATGCCACCCACACCCAGCGCGATGTCGAGCGTCAGGGCTCCGGTGGGGATGAACTCGACTCGCTGGGTCTGCACGTCGCCCAGGCGCATGATCGCGCCCTTGCCGTGGCTGCGCTCGATCTGGCTCAGGGCCGTCGAGAGGGCTCGCTCCCGCTCCGTCGTCACCGCGTCCGCCTCCGTGGTGGCGGCCGATCGCCGCCCGGTCACCTCAATTGTACGATCGATGGTACTACTCTGCTGTGTGCTTGTCACGGCTTGATCTCCTGCGGCGGCGTCGGCGGCGATTCCGAACAGATGTACGTCGGTACTCTACCGGGTCCGACCCCAACCTGCAAGGGGGCCCTGGCTGCAGGGCCGCCCGGGGTGGGGTGCGCTGCCAACCCCGGCAGCCCCGGGCTGGGCGTGACCCTCGCTCAATCGGGGTCGGGGTGCAGTGCCGGCGCCGGCCCGGGCGCCGGCATCGTGCCGCTCGGGTGGTACGGCTGGAGGCGCGCGATGTCCGCCTCGGTGAGGTGGGCGAAGAGGGCGAGGTCGTCGCTGCGACCGAGGAAGCGGACCTGGAGGAGGACGTCCTCCTTGAAGAATCCGACGGGTCGGATGACCACGCCGGCCAGCTCCCCCTCGTCGAGGACGATGTCCCGAACCGTCCCCAGCTTCTGCCCGGTGTGGCCGAGCATCACATTCTCGCCCCGGCTGACCTCCAGCTCGTCGAGGCGCTTGTGCGCCTCCTCGACCAGGTGGGGCGCGTACCCCACCGAGGCGACCTGGGAGATCAGCAGGCGGGCCGCATCACCCTTCGCGCGAGGCGCGTACCGGTAGGTGAGGTAGGGCTCGGTGCGACGGGCTTCCGCCGAGGTGATCGAGAGGGTGATCAGCTCACGGGTGACGTCCCTGACGGCGCTGACGGGGATGGAGATGTCGTCCTCCATCAGCGCGGTGGCCGCCACGTAATGGCCGGAGAAGTGGCGCGTCTCCTTGACGACGATGGCGTGGATGTCGAAGCTCTCGCCGTCGATGATCATGAAATTCAGGGCGCCGATGTGCCTCCCGTCGGAGGAGACCACCCTGGCTCCGAAGTGGAAGTCCTCGACGGAGTGGCGCGGTTGCGGTCCTTGAATTGCCATCGGCCGAGTCTAGCCGCCGGTGGCGACCGGCCGGGCTGCGGGGTCGCCTCCTTCCGGTGCCAGCCGCAGGCCCAGAAGGAGCGCGGCGCGGACGGCCGCCGCGCGGTTGGCCTCCCGGTCGCCGTGCTCGTGCAGCTCGACAGCGTCGGTCCGGCCGCCCAACCAGCCGCCCACGTGGATCAGTCCGACCGGCTTGGCGGTGCCCTCGGCACCGGGGCCGGCCACCCCGGTGATGGCGATGCCGAGGTCGGCGCCGAGGAGCTGGGCCACGCCGCGCGCCATGGCGGCGGCCACCTCGGCACTGACCGCGCCGGATTGCGCCAGCCGCTCGGGGTCGACGGCCAGGAGGTCGATCTTCACCGCGTCGGCGTAGGCGATGACTCCCCCCCGGAAGTGGACGGATGCACCCGGCACCGCGGTGAGGACCGCCCCCAGGAGCCCGCCGGTGCAGGACTCCGCGACCGCGACCGTGAGGCCGCTCCCGCCCAGCCTGCGGCCGAGGGTTGCGCTCTCCGGGAACGCAGCGGCGAGGCGGGGGTCGTCGCTCACCTCGGGTTCCCTCTGCCGCGGCCGCTCAGATCACGAAGCCGCGGTAGCGCCAGAGGTAGTCGAGGCCGCTCAGCACGGTGGCGACCACCGCCAGGTAGACGAAGACCGTCGCCGGGGTCCCCAGCACCGGGTAGGGCTGGGCCAGGAGCACCAGTCCGATCATGCAGTTCTGGGTGAGCGTCTTCGACTTGCCCCAGGGGCTGGCGCTGACCACGACGCCCTGGGTGGCGGCCAGCGAGCGCAGGCCGGTGATCACGAACTCGCGGGCGAAGATGACCACCACCACCCAGCCGGCGAGGAGCGAGTGCTCGACGAAGATCACGAGGACGGTGATCACCATGATCTTGTCGACGAGCGGATCCAGGAACTTGCCCAGCTCGGTGACCTGGTGGCGGGAGCGGGCGATCCGGCCGTCGAGGCTGTCGGTCACCGCCGCCAGCGCATAGGTGACGACCGCCACCTGGTAGTGGTCGGTGAACTTGATGGCAATCGAGACGCCGATGACCGGGACCAGCAGGAGGCGAAGGATGGTCAGCTGGTTGGGCAGGTTGAGGTGCTTTCTCACCTCCGGTGGCGTCTCACCGACACTCGTGCGGGGACCGGCGGTTCCTCCGCTCGGAGGCATCGACCTGACGTCGCGCCTCCTCACCCCGTCCACTCATCGGTACCGGGGTACCGGTGGATCCTCCGCTCGGAGCGATCGACCTGCGGTCGTGCCTCCTCACTCCGTCACTCACCGGTAGTTGTTGAACTGCAGGGGGACCTCCAGATCCATCGCGCGCAGGGCCTGGATCACGCCCTGGAGAGCATCCTTCTCCTTGGAGACGACCCGAAGCTGGTCGCCCTGGATGCGGGACTGCACCTTGGGGTGCTCGCTCCGGATCTTCTTGGTCAGGGTGCGGGCCAGATCCTCGGAGATCCCCCGGCGGAGCCTGATCACCTGGCGGAGGTTGCCTTTGGCGGCCGGCTCGGCCTTCTGGGGGTCCAGCACCTTCAGGTCGATCCCGCGCCTGTGGAGCTTGCTCTGGAGGACGTCGAGGATGGCCCTGAGCTGCATGTCGCCCTCGCTGAGGAGGATGAGCTGCTCCTTCTCCAGGGTGATCTCGACGGTGAGACCCTTGAAGTCGTACCGGGTCTGGATCTCCCGGCGCGTCTGGTCCACGGCGTTGACCATCTCCTGATGGTCGAAGTCGCTGACGACGTCGAACGAGTACTCCTGAGCCATCCGGGGACCAAGGATAGCAGCGGCTGTCAGCAAACCCCGCCCTGGGGGGAGGTCTCCCTACTCCTCCCCCAGCTCGGCCAGCAGCTCGTCCACCTGGAGGACGTCCATCAGGACCTCCCGGGACTTGCTGCCCTCGAAGGGGCCGACCACACGCTGCTCGGCCAGCTGATCGACCAGCCGGGCGGCGCGCGTGTAGCCGATGTTGAGCTTGCGCTGCAGCAGCGAGGCCGCCGCCCGGCCCTCGGCGGCGACGGTGTGCGCGGCCTTTGCGAAGAGCGGATCCCGCTTGCCCGCGTCGCGGGCCCAGGAGACCGTCGCCTCGACCTGGAAGACCTCCTCCTGGTACTCCGGCTTGCCCTGCTGCTTCCAGAATTCGATGAGAGCCTCGAGCTCGCGGTCCGAGCAGAAGGCGCCCTGCAGCCGTCGCGGCTTGCCCTCGTCGATGGGGAGGTAGAGCATGTCGCCCCGGCCGAGCAGCTTCTCGGCGCCCATCTCGTCGATGATGACCCGCGAATCGACGCCGCTCGATACGGCGAAGGCGGCTCGGCTCGGGATGTTGGCCTTGATCAACCCGGTGATGATGTCGGCCGACGGCCGCTGGGTGGCGACGATCAGGTGGATGCCGACGGCGCGGGCGAGCTGGGCCACGCGGCAGACCAGGTCCTCGATCTCGCCGGCCGCGACCATCATCAGGTCGGCCAGCTCGTCGATGACGATGACCACGTAGGGGAGTGGCGAGAGCCCGAGCCCGGGAGCGCGCTCGTTGAAGGCGGCGATGTTGCGGGCGCCGTGGCTGGCGAAGAGCTTGTAGCGCTCCTCCATCTCCTTGCACGCCCAGCGCAGCGAGGCGACCGCGGCCTCCGGCTCGACCACCACCGGCACCAGCAGGTGGGGCACGTCGGCGAAGGTGGAGAGCTCGACTCGCTTCGGATCAATCAGGATCAGCTTGAGCTGCGCGGGCGTCGCCTGGAGCAGGAATCCGGCCAGGATCGCGTTGATGCAGACCGACTTGCCGCTGCCCGTGGCGCCGGCGACCAGCAGGTGGGGCATCCGGCAGAGGTCCCCGACCACGGGGTGCCCGGAGACGTCGGCACCGAGAGCCACGGCGAGCCGCTTGCGAGGGTCGCTGAAGACGGGGGCGGTGATGATCTCCTTGAGGGAGACGAGCTGGGCCGCCTTGTTGGGCACCTCGATACCCACCGCCGACTTGCCGGGGATGAAGGGCTGGATCCGGATCGGGGCGGCCAGGGCCAGCGAGAGGTCGGTCTGAGCGCCGACGATCTTGCGGACGGGGACGCCCGCGGCCGGCTGCAACTCGTACTGGGTGACGGTGGGACCGCTGTTGGCGCCCACCACCCGGGCCTGGATCGAGAACGACGCGAGGGTGCTGGCGATCAGCGCGGCGGTCGCCTGCACCTCCTTCTCGAGGCGCTCGCGCTTGCCGCTCACGGTATCCAGTAGCTCGGGGCTGGGGAGCACCCAGACGCGCTCCGGCTCCTCCTCGGTCGCCTCGACGCCGTGGAGGATGGCCACCTCCGGGATCGCCCCCAGCGGACGTGCCTCCACCTTGCCCTCGAACTCGCGGGTGAAGGTCTCAGGCGGAGCCACCGCCAATTCATCCTCCGGTGGCTCGGCGGGGCGCGGGGTGGCGAGCGGTGGGAGGGGCAGCAGGGGGAGGAGCGGCGGCTCGGGCGGCGACGGCGCTGGCATGAAGCCGAGCGGCGCCACCGTGCCGGTCAGGTTCACCGCCTGCGCCCGCCCCTTCTTCTCGGCCTTGGCACCGGGGGCCGCTGGTGCGTCCGAGGTCTGGTTGGCCAGCCAGCCCCGCACCGCCGCGAGCGCGGGGGCGATCCGGAGCTCGACCGCGAGCACCAGCCCCGCGAAGATCAGGACGAGCATCAGGGCGCCGGTCGCGGCGCCGCCCAGCCGGTCGGCCAGTCCGGCGCTGAAGCGCTGTCCGATCGACCCGGCACTCCCCGAGAAGAGCAGACCGAAGAAGCCGAGCATGGCGACCACAACCAGGATGCTGCCGGCGGCGGCGAGCGCTCCACCCGTCCAGGCACGCCGGCCGAGGAGGCGAGCACCGGTCACGACCAGGCCGGCGGCGATGACCCAGGCGCCGATGCCGAGCGAGCCGAGCATGGCGTCGTGCACCGGCCGGGCGATCGACCCGCCTCCGGGAATGGCGAGGACGACCGCGAGCAGCATCCCGAGGCCGACCAGGCCGATGCCGCTCAGCTCGCGGCGCTGATCGGCGCTGATCAGCTGCTTGCGGGGAGCCCGCACCGGCTTCCCGGGGCGGCGGCCGCTGGGACGGCCGCCCGTGGGGCGGCGGGGAGCGGTGCGCGCCGGGCTTGTCCGAGGTCGGGTCTGGGTCCGGGGAGGCATGTCGGTCTCTGAGCCTCGTGTGGTGACGTGGGGAGGGCGGCGGGCCGCGTCGATCGTAGCAGGGCGGGGCGGGTTGCGAATGGGCGTTCGGATGGTTCGGCGGAGGTGACGGCTGCCCGCGCAGCCCTGGCGAGAGGCCGGCCTCACGGACGGCACATATCAGCGGCCAGAATGTGACCCGGAATGGCTGAGCAGATGGCGTCGAGCGTCACGGTGGGGCTCGTCCAGGTGCCGGGAGGCGAGCCCTTCGATGTCGCGCGGGATCGGGCAGAACGCGCGGTGGTCAGCGCCGTGACTGCGGGCGCGGCGATCGTGGTCCTCCCGGAGTTCACCCCGCGGTGTTGGTTCCCGGTCGAACGCGGCACGCCCAAGCAGTTGACGCTACGTCCCGGAGCCGTGTCCAACTGGGCGGCCGCGCTCTCCCGGCGGTACGGCTGCCACCTGCTCTGCGTCGATCTCGAGCGGGCCATGGGCGACCGCTGGTACAACACCGCTCGCCTGCACGGCCCCGGCGGGGAGGTGCTGGTACACCGCAAGCGGCATCTGCCGGACGAACCGGGCTTCCGGGAGACGGCCTGGTACGCCCCCGGCACGGACGGCCCGAGGGTGGCTTTCGCCGCGGGTGCCAAGGTGGCGGCGCTCACCTGCTCGGACGCGATGTTCCCTGAGGACGCCCGCGCATTGGGGCGGCAGGGCGCCGATCTGCTGTTGGTGCCACGGGCGAGCCCGGCGGAGCCGCGGTCTATGCAGCGGTGGTGGGTGATGCTCCGCGCGGACGCCATCGTGAGCGGCGCCTACGTCATCTCGGTCAACCGGGTCGGGGGCGAGGGCGGCATCGAGTTCGCCGGCCACAGCGTGGTGATCGCCCCGGACGGTGACGTGGTCGTCGAGCTGGGAGCGGATCCCGAGGTGAGGGTGGTGCAGCTTGACCTGGAGGTGACACGCGCGGCCAAGCACGCGTACCCGGTGCTCGTCGATCGCGATGATTGGGTGGGTGGCGGTTCGGCCGCCACGTCTCGGGGCCCGTCCCGGCGGCGGTCCGCCAGAGCCGACACGACGGTGCGCGCCGATCACTGAGTGCACTCCCGTGCCGCCCGTCGCCGCCACCTCCGTCCTCCCCTCGGCGGTGCGCGGTGAGGTGACGGCAGCGGGGCTGCGAGGTGGGCGGACGATCGCACGAGCCTTCGCCCTCATGTGCGCCCTGGTGGCCGGGGTGTGCTCCGCCTGCAGCCCGCCGTTCACCCTCTTCACGGGCTCGGGAACGCCCGGGGCCCCGTGCCCCGCGACCCCGACCTCGGCGGGCGGGTCGGTCAGCGCCACCAGCCTGCTCGCCGCCGCCCAGCAGGCCGTTGACTGCGAGCGGAGCTTCGAGCTGACGGTCCAGGGGCACGACTACGTGCTGCCCCAGTGGGGTGGGGTCGACGGGGGCATGGTCCTCGTCACCCAGGACGGGGAGGTCCTCGCCACACTCACGCGGACCGGCGACGGTCTCTACACGATGTACCTTGTCAACAGTCAGACGTACTTCGAGCGCTCCACCTGCTCCCACTGGCTGCGGGTGCCGGGCGGCGGCTCGACGGTGCTGCGCCCCTTCCTCTGGTCCACCACGTCTCCTCTCTCCTCCGCGTCCCAGCCATCGATCGTCTCGGAGACCTCGGCGGTCGCCGTGGTCAGCGCCACGATCGCTGCGCTCGGCGCCGGGACCGCCACGATCTGGATCACTCGAGCGACCGACCTGCCGACGAAGATGACGTGGACCGCGAGTGCCTCGGCGGGCAGCGGCGCCACCACCGCCTGGTCCTTCTCGGGTTGGGGTACTGGCATCGAGGTCAGCGAACAGCTCGGCTCACCATCCGACGACGGGCCCGGCGGGAACCCCTGCTGATCCGGGAGGTGCTGAGCCGGCAGAAGCCCCGGCCGCTGCCCGCGAGACCCCGACTCACCCCGTGTCGGCGCCCGATGGGGCGCGTGCTCGGGGGTGCGCGAGCGGGCCGATCCGGAGCGGCGGTCCGAGGTCGGCGGGCAGGGGCGGCAGCGCCACCAACCCCTCGGCAGAGCGGATCAGCAGCCAGCCGCCCTCATGGATCTTCCAGTGATGGGCTCGGCAGACGAGGACGAGATTGTCCACGTCGGTGGAACCACCCTGAGCCCAGCTCTGCAGGTGGTGGGCCTGGCTCCAGGACGCCGGCCGGTCGCAGCCCGGCCAGACGCAGCCTCCGTCCCGAGCCTGCAGGGCCCGGCGGGCCGCAGCTGACGGCAGGCGGCGGGCACGCCCGACGTCCACGACACGTGACTGCGCATCGAAGACGATGCGGCTGACGGCCGCGTCGCAGGCAAGCCGGCGAGCCGTCTCGCCCGCGATGGGGCCGCCCATCTCCAGCTCGGCGGCCGGGGCACCATCGAGCCCCTGGAGGGTCTCCAGGGCTGCGGTGACCTGGAGGTGGGGGCGCTGACCCGCGTGCTGGGTCAGCGAGCCGGAGTCCAGCGCGTGCCCGGCCAGCTCGACGAGCGCATCAGCGAATCGGCGGTCCCGGTTGCGGTCGTCGTCACGTCCGAGCGGCTTGGCGAGCGGCTCGAGGGCGGTGCGGAGAGCGGCTCCCCCCTCGGAGTCGAGGAACCCGCGCAGCCCGAGGCAGCCGTTGCGAAAGGTCGTGAAGGTCAGGCTCCGCGCATCGACGGTGTCCTGCTGCTCGGTCAGGAAGCGCTGCTGGTCGGCGGCGTGGCGGGCGTGCGCGCAGTCGCGGAAGAACTGGCCCACCGTGTGCTGCCTTGCCTTTCGCAGCAGAGCCGTCTCGTCGAACCCGATGCCGGTGGGCGACTCGGTGATGGCGTCCGCGGTCTGGGCGAGGAGCGCCAGGTGGCCGTAGCCGATCTCGCCGGCCCGGAGAGCCCGGGTGCTGTCCTCGAGCCGGACCGACTGCTCCCCGATGTGAAACGCGTTGACCGCCGTGAACGACGACGTCTTGCAGGCGTGGCGGACCCACTGGATGGGGCTGGGATATCCCCCCCACTCCGCCTCGTCGCAGGTCGCGAGGCTGATCACCATCGCGGCGAACGGCAGCTCCAACCGGTCGATGATGTGGCGGAGCCGGATCAGCTGCGCGCGCAGGGCCTCCGGGGCAACGTCCGGCCCCGTCTCCAGATCGAGACGCTCGACCGCGGCCTCGAGCACGGCGAGGCCCGACCCGGTCGCTGTGGTGTCGTCGACGCCGTCACACATGCCGGTAGTATACCAAATAGATGTACGCATCTTCCGGGTCGCGTCAAGTGCCGCGCTGCCTGGCGGTGCGCCCTGTCCGGGTCGCGCTGTCAGCGCAGGACCCCGCACCCTGCGACGAGCCTTTGCCAGGATCGCCCCCCGGACGCCCCCTCGCCTC